>CAZFLS010000006.1:0-19140 GCA_964518815.1 uncultured Candidatus Peribacteria bacterium | reverse complement strand
ATCTAATATTGTATCTTCTTTTACTGGCTTCTTCTTTGTAATTTTTTTCTCTTGTACAGAAGAAGGTTCTTTTGGTTCTTTATCTCAAGGCTTTGGTGTCTCCAAAGCTCTCATACTCAAACCAATTCTTTTTTCATTTACGTCAAGAGCTATAATCTTTGCTTTAACCATATCTCAAACTTTTACAAAATCTTCAATATTTTTTACCATAGAATTTGAAATTTCAGACAAATGTATAAGTCAATTTATTCCTCAATCCAAAGCTAAAAATACTCAAAATTTAGAAATACGAATAATTGGAGAATTTACAATATCTCATACTTTAAATTTCTTAGCTAATTCTTCCCATGGATTTGGTCTTAATCTTTTCATTGATAGACTGATTTTATCAGTTTCAATACCAATAACTTGTACAGAAACTTTGTCTCAAATTTTTGCGAATTTTGAAGGATCAGATACATGTCACCAATCAATTTCAGATACATGAACCAATCATTCTAATCAATTAAAAGTAATAAATAAACCGTATGTTAATATTCAGCTAACTACTCATTCTGCTTTATCTCAAATTTTAAGTTTGTCTAGAGCTACTTTTCTTTGATCTTCTACTCAGGCTTTTTCAGAAAAAATAATTTTTTTACCATCTTGATCAACATTAATTACTCTTACTTTAAAAGGTTTTCAAACAAGTTTTTGTAAATGTTCTAAAATCTTTCATGCTTCTGCTCATTCAACTCTTGGATAATTTATTGGAGTTAATTGAGAAACTGGAATAAATCATTTTATACCATCAAGATCAATCAAAAGTCATCACTTATTTGCTTCATTTGGTATAACCGTAATAATTTCTTTTGTATCAAAATTTGAATGTAATCTTTCAATAAGTTTAATTTGACTAGCCTTTTTTAATGATAATAAAACTAATCATGAATCTTTATCTTCTCACATTACCATTGCCTCAATAAAATCTCATTCTTTTATTTCGGAAACATCTTGTATAGAAGAATTAAGATCTGTACCGGTTATAATTCAAGTAAATTGGCTATTAAGATCAACAAGGATCATTTTGTTACTAGTAGACAATACTTTTCAAGTTACAATATCTCAATTTTTATTAGAAATAATTGGAGTTGCTTGTTTTAATAACTCTTGAAAGTCATTTGCAAGATCTTTTGTCATATAAAAATAAAGGTTAAAAAATAAAATAAAGAACAGTTATCAAGTACAAAGTTATAATTATTTTCTTTGTACTTTCAACTTTGTACCAAATTGCTTCAGTACTTAGTACTGAAAATTTTACGAAGTAAAATTTTCTCTGGGGCGAACGATGGGTCTCGAACCCACGACATCTAGATTCACAGTCTAGTGTTCTAACCAACTGAACTACGTTCGCCATATCAAATAAAAACGAAACAAAATTATTTATAAATACTCAAAAACGTGCCTTTATAAAAAAGGCGAAAAGCAGTATATAAAAAAAGATATAAAAAGCAAAAAATAATTTTATTTATCAATTATTTATGATCTATATTTGAATATTTAGTTAGAGAATAGAAAATATTTTGTCAAAAAAGAAGTTTGGAATAAAATGCAAGTAATATTTATAAATTGAAATAAAAATGTTTTTAACAAAACAGCTTTTACATACAACGGATTCTTATATCAAGAAATTAGCCAAAGTATGAATAAAAACTACAAATGATCTTATAAATCATTATCCTAGAACTTACGAAAATAAGAGTAGTATTTTAGAGTATTTTAGTTTTGTTAACATAAAAGAAAAAAATACCATAAAAGCTACTGTGGAAACAATAAATAGAGAAAGAACAAGAAATAATAAAATTTTAATAAAAGCTATTCTAAAGGATAAAAACGGTTTTTTATGTGAAGCAGTCTGGTTTAATAGAACTTTTTTACTTGCTCAATTTAAATCTCAAGATGAAGTAATAATTTTTTGAAAACCCCAATATTCTTATTGAAAATTATCATTTACAAATCCAGATATTGACTTATTTTCAGCTGATAACAAAAAAATACAGCCAATTTATCCAGAATTAAATTATATTCCTTCATCTTGGTTTGAAAAAAAAATAGAATTATTAAAACCGTATTTTGATGAAATTCAAGATGTATTACCAGAAAAAATTATTGCAAAAAAATGATTCCATTTTAAAAAAGAAAATCTTGAAAAAATCCATTTTCCAAATTCAATTCAAGATTTTATGCAAGCCAGAAATGAGCTTGCTTATGAAGAGCTTTTTACTTTACAATATAGCTGATTACTCAGAAAAAAAGAAGCAGAAAAAAATAGTAAAAATAGATCTCCTAAAATAAAAATGAATCCTGATTTAATAAAAGAAATTATTTCTTATCTTCCATATCCTCTTACAAATAGTCAAAAAATAAGCATTTTTCAAATACTTCGTGATATGGAAAAGGATTTTGCAAGTAATAGATTACTCCAATGAGATGTATGAACCGGTAAAACCATTATAGCTTTAATTACAGCAATTCATTCAATAATAGAATGAAAAATTCAGGTGGCTTTTATGGTACCTACAGAAATTCTTGCTTCACAGCATTTTGCATCTACAAAAGAATTACTTCAAAAATATAATTTAACTTCTGATTTATTAATTTGAAGTCTTACAAATAAACAAAAAGAAGAAGTAAAAAATCGTCTTAAAATATGACAAACTGACATAATTATAGGTACACATGCTTTAATTCAAAAATGAATAGAATTCAAAAATTTATGATTTGTAATAATAGATGAACAACATAGATTTGGTGTAGAACAAAGAAAAATTTTAGAAACCGGTTTTTTGCTTTCTCCTCACAAATTAAATATGACTGCAACTCCTATACCTAGAACCTTAGCTTTAACAATTTACTGAGATCAAGATATTTCTGTTTTAAATGAATATCCTGTATGAAGAAAATTAATTCATACTAAGACAATAAAGGAATCAGATAGAGAAAAAGTTTATTATTTTATAGAAGAAGAAGTAAAATCATGAAGACAAGTTTATTGGATTTCTCCTTTAGTTGAAGAATCTGAAACTTTGGATATTGCAAATGCAACCCAAATGCAAAAACATTTACAAGAAATATTTCCAAAATATAATGTTTGACTTATTCATGGTAAGCTAAAAGCAAAAGAAAAAGATAAGATAATGAACGAATTTATGGCTAATAAAATTCAGATTTTATCTAGTACATCTGTAGTTGAAGTTTGAGTAAATAATCAAAACGCCACTATTATTTGTATAGAAGCTGCAGAAAGATTTGGACTTTCTCAACTTCATCAATTTAGATGAAGAGTTGGCAGATGAGAATTTCAATCATATTGTTATCTTTTTACAACTAAAAATTATGTTTGAGATAGACTTAAGGCTTTAGAGAAAACAAATAATTGATTTGAATTATCTGAAATAGATCTAGAACTTCGTGGTCCATGAGAAGTTTATGGCGTTCGTCAAAGTTGAATACCAGATTTTAAGATAGCAAATCTAAAAGATTTTGCATTAATTTCTGAAATTAGAGAAGATATTGAAAATATTATTTAAAATAATTTTAAATGAAAGTCAACTATTTATTTTTGACAAAATAGCGCTTTTTATTATAAATAGAAAATCCTGAGAATATTATTTTATAATTATTAATCAATATGAACACATTAAAAACAAATTATCCAAACTCAGTAGATATTATTGAAGCAGAAAAAACTTCATTGGATTTAACATCTGAGACTCAGACAGATACTACTATAAAAAAAATCGTTGATGATTCTAATAAAATACTTGATAAAAACGAAGAAAATAAAAGACAAATAGAATTATATATTGATAAGTGTAAAAAATTATGAGAAAGTATGCAAGAAGCATATAATTTAAAAGAGATGAGTCATATTGATTCAGCTGATGAAAAAGAAGAATTTAATAAAAATCATCCTCTTTTTGATGAAATTTCTGTGGTAAAAATTGATGAAAATACTATCAGATCATTAGATGATATTGATAAAGATGATTCGGTTATTTCAATAAGTGATACAGATACTGTAAATATAAAATCAGAAGATATATTATCATATCAAAAATGAGATTTTAATGGTGAAAAAGAAGAATTAATTAATTTTTTTAATGATTATTTACCAAGAATATTACAAGAATTAAAATGATATTATGAGCCTTGACATATCTATTTTAATTCAGATGCTAGATGAAAAGCATTTGATTGATTTTTAGTTTTATGAAAAGAAATAAATGAAAAGTGAAATAAAATTATTTTTTTGTTTATGAATAATACAGAATTAGATATGAATACACTTAAAGCAAAATGATGAGATTGGATGAGAGCACAAAAAATAATAACTGATTTTGCTCGAGAAATAGAGAAAAATCCATTGATATTATCTGAGGTATAATATACACTAATCTTGAATTTTAACTAAAGTTAAAATCAATTATATTAAATATTTATATTATAAGTTGTTTTAATTTTATTAATGCTAAAATTTGATTTCTAGATTGAAGTAATTTTGTATAAAATTAATTAAAACAAAATAAAATTACTTAAAAAAACTTAATTTTTGACAAAAATAAAAATATATCTTATAATTGCACCACTTATATTAAAAATAAAAATTAAATTTGGTCTATACTTAATTATTTACGATTTTACTTGTTTTTAATATAATGTTCCAGTAATTTTATTTTTTAACATAATATTTTTTTAGTTGTCTATTTTATTTATTAATAATATAATTTTATGTCTAATTTAAAAATTAAAAAAGGTTTTACGCTAATCGAACTTCTTGTAGTTATTACTATCATAGGTATCCTAGCTACAGGTGCTACAGCAGTTTATACTACTCAAATACAAAAAGCAAGGGATACTACAAGAATAAATGACATGAAAACAGTGCAGTCAGCAATTGAACAATATTATTGAGACAAATCAGAATATCCTGCTAATGTATCTTCATGAACAATTGCTTTATATACATCAAGTATTCCAGAAGATGCTAAACCAAATTCAAAAGGAGCATCTTGATCTATACTCAAGTATTGTTATGGTTCATGAGCTCATTGGACATGAGTAGCTGGTCAATTATATGAGATTTCTACAGGATTTGAAAATCAAGCAAATGTTACTTCAAAAGCTGTTAATGATAAATGAAATGATAGTGCTAGGTATGAATTATGAATACCGGGTAGTTGATGACTTCTTGATGCAGTAACAGCTACTGGTACATATTGGATTGGAAATTAATATAAAACATTAAATATAATAAAACCTTCTAGTAAACTTAGAAGGTTTTATTATATTTTGGATTTAGTATTTATAATTATAAAAATAGAGCACAAAATATTTAAGAGAAAATTTGGGATTAAATTTTTCAATTTTTTGTATCAATTTTTTGTACGGATTATTATCGGTAAAATAGAGAAAATTAAATATAATTTACAGTTTTTTTATAAGCAATATAAAAAAAAGTTAAAAATAAATTTGCATAATAGATATTTTTTTATAAAATAAGCACACTTTTTTAATTTAAATTATTGAAATTTAAGCTCCACTATGACAAAAGAAGATAAAATTGAAGTGGAGGGAGTTATTATCAAAACTCTTCCCTGAGGTTTATTTGAAGTAAAGCTTTCCGATAATTTCGGATGAGGTTGAATTATAGTGAAAGCTTATATTTCTTGAAAGATGCGTAAAAATTTTATAAATCTTATAGAGTGAGATGCTGTACTTGTAGAACTTACTCCTTATGATTTATCTCGTTGAAGAATTGTTTTTAGAAAAAAGTAATACTTAAGTTAAAAAATACCTGGTTTCTTTTTTATTTTATATTAAAACTGATACTTTGGTAAAAAAAGTTATTTTATAAAGTTATTATTGTGTTATGAAGGTAAGGCCATCAGTAAAAAAAATTTGTGATCAATGCGTGATTGTTAGAAGAAATCGCGTTGTTAGAGTTATTTGTAAAAACCCTAAACATAAACAAAGACAGGGTTAGTAGTAATTATTAAATAAAGATTAAGACTTTTTATTTAATAATTGTTCGTATTTATACACTTGTAAATTTTAATTTTTAAATCATTTTATGGCAAGAATTGCTTGAGTAATATTACCAAACTGAAAACACGTAGAAAGAGCTCTTACTTATATTTATTGAGTAGGAATATCGTTATCTAGAGTAATTTTAGATTCTGTTTGAATTGAAAAAACTAGAAAAATAGAAACTCTTTCTGAAGAGGAGCTTGATAAAATAAGAGATGAAATAAAAAAATATCAAATAGAATGAGATTTAAGAAGAGAAGTTGTACAAAATATAAAGAGATTACAAGAAATTAACTCTTATAGATGATTGAGACATAAGAAAAAACTTCCAGTAAGAGGGCAAAGAACAAAGACAAATGCTCGTACTAGAAAATGAAGAGCTCTTGCAATTGCAGGTAAAAAATCAACAACTTAATTAAATAATGTATTAATAAAAATAAATATACTTGATTTGATTTAAATATTATTAAATTTATTAAATGTTTTTATTTATAAATATATGGCCAAAGCAGTACTAAAAAGATCAAAAAAGACAAAAAGAAATATTCCTGAATGAATAGTTCATGTTTTTGCACATTTTAATAATACACACATTACTGTTTCTGATTTAGAATGAAAAGTACTTTCATGGGCAACCGGATGAAGTAGTTGATTTAAATGAGCAAGAGAAGCGACACCATATGCTGCTCAAATTACATCTGAAAATGCTTGTAATAAAGCAAAAACTTTACATGGTCTACAAAAAGCTACTGTTTATATAAAATGAATCTGAGCATGAAGAGAACAAGCAATAAGATGAATTTCAAATGCGTGAATTGAAATAGTTTCGATTTATGATGTTACACCAGTACCTCATAATGGTTGTAGAAAACAAAAAGTAAGAAAACAATAAAATAGTAAAAAGTACAAAGTTATCTAGTTATCTAGTACAATGTATAATCTTTTAATTTTTTAATCTTATAATTAATGAAGTATACTTGACCGAAATTAAAATTATGTAGAAGAGAAGTAATAAATCTTTTTGGTACAGAAAAATATGATTTATCTAAAAGCCATAGAAAACCTTTAGGTTCTTCGAAAATGGCTAAAATGTCTGATTACAGTTTACAATTAAGAAAAAAGCAAGCTGCAAAAAGAATGTATTTTCTTACAGAAAAACAGTTTTACTCTTATTATAAAAAAGCTCTTAAAATGTCTTGAGTTTTATGAGAAAATATGATGAGACTCTTAGAATCAAGGTTAGATAATGTTATTTTTAAATCAAATTTTGCTCGTACCATAATGCAAGCTCGTCAGTTTGTTAATCATGCACATTTTCTTGTAAATTGAAAGAAAGTAAATATTCCATCTTTTTTATTAAAAGTTTGAGATGAGATTGAATTAAAAGAAAAAATGAAAGAATCCTCTATATACAAAGCTTTAGTAGAAGAATTTAAAGAATTTATTAATAAAAACAAAAAAGCTAATCTTGCTTTTGTAAAGTGGATAGAAGTTGATCCTGACAAGCTTAAGATTAAGATTATATCTCTTCCATGAAAAGATGATTTTGATCAAACTATTGATATTCAGAAAATTATAGAGTTTTACTCTAAATAATAATTATTTTACTCTAAATTTAATTTTAATTAAATTTTAATTATGCATATAGTTCATAATACTGTTTGAGTTCCAAAAATAATTCATGAAAAGATAAATGATTTGGAGTCAAGATTTTTAATAAGTCCATTACCTAGTTGATATTGAATAACTATTGGTAATTCTTTAAGAAGAGTATTAATTTCTTCTATTCCTTGAGCAAAAGTTACAGGAATAAAAATAAAATGAATCTCTCATGAATACTCTACAATTCCTTGAATCAAAGATAGTGTACTTGATATTATGCTAAATTTAAAATGACTTATAATTACAAAAGTAGATAGTTGAATTGAATGGGTAACACTTAAAAAATCAAAAGCTTGAGTAGTAAAAGCGGGAGATATTAAAACATGAACAACCATTAAAATTTTGAATCCAGACTTATATATTACAGAAATAGATAAAGATTGATTAGAACTTGATATTGCAATAAGAATTGAAAAATGAATAGGTTATTTGTCTATTGAAGAATTAAAAAAGAGAGAAGAAGATGTACAAATTTTACTTATTGATGCTAATTTTTCTCCAGTATTAAATGTAAAATACGAAATTAGTACTACTCGTTTTTGAGATGTTTCTAATTTAAATTCTTTAGAAATGTTTATAAAAACAAATTGAGTAATGACACCACAAGATGTTTTAAAATTTTCTGCAAATATGTTAGGTTCTTATTTTAATCTATTTAATGAGGCAGGATTACAAATAGAATGAGAGTTTATTGGTGATATCAAAAAACTTATAGAAAAAGAAAAAGCAGAAATTAAAACAGAACTTGAAAAAGAAACATATACTCCTATTGAGATTATGTGACTTTCTCCAAGAACATTAAATGCGCTTGTGAATTGAGAGATACTTTCTATAGAACAACTTACTAAATGTACAGAAGCAAAACTTTCATCGATTAAATGATTCGGTAAAAAAGCTATGACAGAAGTAAGAAATGCTTTGAAAGAAAGATGACTAAAACTTCTTTGAGATGACTAAAAAATAGTACAAAGTACAAAGTTATAAAGTTATCTAGTACAAGGTAAAAAATAAAAAGTTTAATTTTAAATTTAATTCATATGAGACACAAAGTAAATCAACAGCTTAAGTTTAATCATAAAGATAAAGATCATAGAAAAGCAGCTTTAAAAAATTTGCTTACAAGTTTTTTTGTACACAAATCTTTAATAGTAACACAAAAAAGAGCAAAAGCTATTGCTATGTTTGTAGATAAACTTGTAAATGTAGTAAATACTAAGGATAAAATGAATGCTATACGTTTTGTTTCTCGATATTTATTTACAAAAGAATCGTCTTTAGAGCTTTTTAATAATGTTGCTCCAAAATATACAAAAAATAAGTCCTGAATAACTCGTGTTACTCCAATCAAGTTAAGAATTTGAGATGGTGCAAAATTAGTAAAAATTGAATTAATTTAATTCCAAAAACTAAAAACTACTAACTAACAACTAAATTATGAAGACAATTACTCCTAAACAAATTAAAAATCCAGAAAGAAAATGGTATGTTATAGATGCTGAATGAAAAACTTTATGAAGATTAGCGACGAAAATTGCTACCATTTTGAGATGAAAAAACAAAGTTGATTTTGCTCCTCATGTTGATAATTGAGATTATGTTATTGTTTTAAATTCATGAAAAGTTAAAGTAACATGAGCAAAAGAACAAGATAAGGTTTATAGGACACATTCTTCCTATATGGGTTGACTTAAGACTATTAATTTAGCTACATTAAGAGAAAAGAAACCTATTGAAATTTTGAAATTTGCAGTAAGCTGAATGTTGCCAAAAAATAAACTTAGAGATCCAATGTTATTTAGATTGAAGTTAGAAACAGGAAGTACTCATAAATATAGTGCTCAAAATCCTATTACTTTAGATTCCAAATAATATATTTATTTTTAATATTTAATTTATATAAATCATGACTTTGAAGAAGTATACATATGCAATATGAAAAAGAAAAACAGCTATTGCACAAGTTCGTCTTTTTGAATGAGAATGAGAATCTAAAATTAATGGTTTGAGTTTTAAACAGTATGTAAAAAGATCAGATTTATTCGGTACATTACTTGCTCCTTTAAAAATATCAAATTTAGAAAATAAATATTATTTTGAAGTGAAAGTTATTTGATCATGAGAAAGCTCTCAAATACAGGCTATTAGATTGTGAATATCTAGAGCATTGGTAAAAGTAGATGAAAATACGAAAAAAACTTTAAAAATTAATTGACTTTTAACACGTGACGCTAGAAAAGTAGAAAGAAAGAAACCATGATTACATAAAGCCCGTAAAGCAACTCAATGGTCTAAACGTTAATTTTTGAAATAAAATTATAAAATTGATTCTTGTAACTTTTAACTTGTAACTTTTAACTATTTTATGACTACTATTAATCAGCTAATAAGACGTCCAAGAAGAGATAAAGTGACTAAAAATAAGTCACCAGCTTTGCAATTTATAAAAAATTCAATAAAAAGAACTACACTTCCTTTAGCTTGTCCTCAAAAAAGATGAGTTTGTACAAAAGTGTATACTACTACACCAAAAAAACCAAATTCTGCACTTAGAAAAGTTGCAAAAGTAAGACTTACTAATTGACAAGAAATTATCGCATATATTCCTTGAATTGGACATAATCTACAAGAACACTCTGTAGTTGCAATTAGATGATGAAGAGTAAAAGATTTACCATGAGTAAGATACCATATTTTAAGATGAGTTCTCGATACTCAGTGAGTTGATAAAAGGATGAGATGAAGAAGTCTTTATTGAGCAAAGAGACCAAAAGCAAAGAAAAGCTAATATAATTTTTAATTTTTAATTTCTAATTTTTAAAATGAGTACAAAAGGTTCTATAAATACTAGTATAAAAAATGAAAAACTTTTAAAGTTTGTTAATTATGTTATGCAAGGAGGTAAAAAATCATTAGCACTTAAAATTATTAGTAATGCTTTGGAAGAGATAAGATCAAAATGATATAAAAATCCTGAAGAGGTTTTTGATAAAGCTATAGAAAATATAATGCCAAAAATTGAAGTAAGACCAAAAAGAGTAGGTTGATCTATTTATCAAGTACCTCAAGAAGTTAAACCAAGACGTCAATTTGCTTTAGCTACAAGATGGATACTTCAATCAGTAAGACAAAAAAAATGACAGGATTTTGCAAGAAGTTTGAGTCAAGAACTTATAGAAGCTTTTCAGGAGACATGAAATGCATTTAAAAAGAAATTAGATGTTTATAAAATGGCTGAATCAAACAAAGCTTTTGCTCGTTTTGCTAATAAATAAATCTTCGATTTTGTATAGAGTACAGACGTATTGTAATATGTCTCTAGCTTTTTAACTTTTAACTAAAATATATTATGGCACATAAAAAAGCCCAGTGATCTACCAATAATAATCGTGATTCACGATCAAAAAGACTTTGAGTGAAATTATTTTGATGACAAATAGCAACTTCTTGAAGTATTTTAATAAGACAAAAATGAAATAAATTTTGGCCATGAGATAATGTTTCTCAATGAAAAGATTTTACTCTTTTTGCAACAAAAGATGGGGTTGTTAGTTTTGAAGAAAAAAGAAAAAAAAGATTTGATTGAAGTATTCATAGAAATGTATTTGTGAGTGTAAAATAAAGTACAAAGTTATCAAGTTATCGAGTAATCTAGTACAAGGTAATAATAATTAAATAGCTCTACATTTTCTGTAGAGTTTTATTTTTGATTTGAATTATTAAAATAATGCATACAATACCTTGTAATTTTACTTCATAAATCTTAATCCTGTGCGAATCCTTAAATATACAATTAAAAATATTTTGAGAAATAAATTTTTATCTTTTTCATCTATTCTTGTATTAACATTAATAATTTTTTTTATTAATATATTACTTCTTTTGAATTACACAACCAAATATATTATAAATAATGTAAATTCTAGACTTACTATTTCATTAAATCTTAAAAGTTGATATACGAATGAAAATTCCGAAATTATAGATCTTATTTCAAATATTAAAGCTTTTAATAAAAATCTAAGTGTTTCATATATTTCCGCAGAAGAAGCATTTAAAGTTTTGAGTTCTAGAGATCCAGAACTTGCCAAAATTGTAGAATCAGAAAAAAATAACCCCTTACCTTCATCTATTCTGGTAAAAAATATTTGACTTACAGAATACGAAAATATTGATAAAATAATAATAAAATATAAAAATATTATTGTTTATGATGAAGAAAAATCTAAAAAAAATATTACTGATTACAAGGCTCAATATCAAAAAATAAACGATGTAATAAAAATATTTACTTCAATTCAGTATTGAATTTATTCTATAATATGATTTTTTATCTTTTCTGTTTTTATTATTATTTATAATATTGTTTGAAATTTTGTATTTTTTTATCGTGAAGAAATAAAGATTACAAAACTTGTTTGATGAGATAATGTTTTTGTTTATTGACCATTTAGCTTACAATGAGTTATTTATACTCTTATAGCATCTTTTTTGAGTATTGTTATTTTTATTTATCTAATTAAAACTATAAATATTTATCTTATTGATGATTTCCCAAAATTTATAAACAATTTTCTATTTTTAAATTACAGATATTTTTTAATAGAAATCTGAGTAATTTCTATAGTTTGAGCTATAAGTTGATTTTTATCTTCAGTAAGATTTATTAATGCGAAAGTGTAATAAGATAAAAATATTGAAAAATTATAATATACGAAAGTTTTTTGGAAACATTCTTTCTGGAATTCATTGCAAATTAACACATTTATCAATTTCTTTTAATCTATGAGACATTGCATATCAGAGATTAAATTGTTTTTGCCAATATGCGAGATAATAATTATTTACAGCTAGAACTATAAAATCCTTTTGTGTACAAAATTCTTTTCTTTTTCTTGAATATAAAAAAATATATTTAAGTATACTTATATCAGCAGCATTTTTAAATTCTTCATTTTTCATATAATCTATAGCAAATGCATTTATTGAAATTTTTCATATTACTAATTCTTTAATTATTCATCAAATATATTCTCAACATAAAAACAATTCAGAAGAAATATTTTTTGATTTTATAAGACATTCTAGAATATAAAACTTTATATATTTACTTAATTCTTCGGGAGATAATTTTAATAATTCATTTTTGTTTTTTAAGATTCTATAAACATCTTCTTTTATTAATTTAGTTTCTTTTAAACATTCAGTAATAGTAGCTTCTGTTTTAAAAGCTTGATTTTCTTTTGTGTTTTTAACATCTTTTTTTGTAGGAAATAAAATTAATTCTCACATATTAAAAATAATTAACAAGTATACCATATTTTAAAAAAAAAAATTTTTATTTTGTCAACTTAAAATTCATTTTGTTATTAATTAAACTTGACTTTTAGTAAAAAAATATAGAATCGCTTTTGATTAAAATTTTATTTTAACTTTTAATAACATAATATGTTTAAAATTTTATTAAAAATTTTTTAAAAAACCCTTAATGTATAGTATTAAGGGTTTTATTTTATTTTTTAATTATTATATAATATGACAAATTTACAAGAATGACTTAAACCAATTTATATAAACCCAAAAACATATGATGCATGAGATAATTCATTTTGAATAGAATGAGAAAAAACAATAAATTTAAGCTATACATGTAGAGTTGCTCTATTCTCATTAGTACTTGAAGATTATCAAAGCATAATTAAAAATATTCTTGATTGAGAAATATTAAATGAAGATCAAATTATAAAAGCAACAAAGTGAAAAAGTAAAATGATTAGTTAATTTTAACAAAAATATCGATTTTTTAAAAAATTTCAAACACACACATTTTTTATATTAATATTATCAAATTAAGAAAATCCTGTACATTTTGAAGGCCTTTAATTTTTTTAAAATGACCCATGTACAGGTTTCTTTTTGTTTTTGTGATCAGTTACCTATCAGCTAATCATCTTTCCTACCACATTTTGGTATTTTTTAAGAGCATTACCATCTCTTTAGTAGAAATAAAAACTTATTCCTACAAAATATTTTATTTTTAAATATATAATATTTGTTTTTATTTTTAAATATTTTTTATTGGTTAGATAGTTAACCGTTATAAGTAGTAGGCTCGTATATTAGAACATACAAAATTAAATATGTCAAATATTTTAAGTTTTTTCTTCCAGAAATTTTTTATAATATAAAAAATAGCTTTAATAAGCTATAAAATTTTTTTAAATTTTTATAAAAAATGCAAAAATAATTTCAATTATTTGAAAACATTGATTAAATTATTTTTTAATTATAATAAATTCGTTTTTTTATATAATTAAATTAATATTAATTAACAAATTTTATTGTGACAACAGTATATAATGATCTTATAAATGTACCTTCTTTTTGAAAAAAGAAGGAAAATTATAAAATAGAAAGAGGTGAAGTTAAGTTTTATTGTAGAGATTGTAAATCTGTCGTAGAAGTTAAAAAAATAGATCCAAAAAAATATTTATATGAATGTAAAATATGTAAATGAAAAAAAATTTCTATTGGTACAGAAGAATCCATAAAAGATTTTTATGAAGTTTAATTTTTTCCTACTTTTTTCAGTTTTTTTCTTCTTTATTACATATATAAAATGGTTTGAAATTAAATTTTTTTAAAATAAATTTGATTTTATATACATTTATATATACTAAGTATATAAATATAATACAAAGTTATCAAATAATCTAGTTGTTAAGGGCTTAGTATATATTTACTTTTATATTTTAACATTCTAAGTATGACAGATAATAAAAAAGAAGCATTAAAATCAGCTTTGGCTATGATAGAAAAGCAGTTTTGAGTAGGTTCAATCATGAAGCTTGGTGATAAAAAACTAATAAAAGTTGATACGTTTTCTTCTGGTAGCATTGCTTTAAATGAAGCTTTGTGAGGTTGATATGCAAAATGAAGAGTTGTAGAAATTTATTGACCAGAATCATCTGGTAAAACTACTTTAACATTACATGCAATTGCAGAGATTCAAAAAATTTGATGAACAGCAGCTTTTGTAGACGCAGAACATGCTCTTGATCCAGAATATGCACGTAAAATTTGAGTAAATACAGACGATTTAATTATTTCTCAGCCAGACTATGGTGAGCAAGCTCTGGAGATTGTTGATGCTTTGATTAGATCATGAGCTGTAGATTTAGTTGTAGTGGACTCTGTAGCTGCACTTGTTCCAAAAGCAGAAATCGAATGAGCAATGTGAGATTCTCATATGTGACTTCAAGCTAGGCTTATGAGCCAAGCCCTTAGAAAAATTACTTGAATTATTTCTAAATCAAATGCTACAGTGATTTTTATAAATCAAATAAGAATGAAAATTTGAGTAATGTTTGGTAATCCGGAAACTACTACTTGATGAAATGCACTTAAATTTTATGCATCACAAAGATTAGATATACGCAAAAAAGATAAAATAGAAAGTGGTGCTTGAGATGATAAAGAAACTACATGAAATAAAGCAAAAGTAAAAGTAGTAAAAAATAAAATAGCACCTCCATTTAAAGAAGCTGAAATAGAATTAATGTTTAATGAATGAATATCAAGAACTTGAGAAATTCTCGATATTTGAGTATCAAAATGAATCATTAAAAAATCCTGAACATTTTATACTTACTCTGAAATTAAACTTGGACAGTGAAGAGAAAATGCAAGACAATTTCTAAAAGAAAATAATAAGATTTTAAAAGAAATTGAGAAAAAAATAATCGATATCCAAAAATAAAAAGAAATTTTTAAAAACTATATTGTTATTATATTTAATCGTATTTAGTTTCTCGTACGGAATTTTTTAACAGACTGTAATTTTGTATAACTATGATTTACAAAAAGGTTTTTTTGGATAAATAGTTATTTCCAAATGTTTTATTCTATTGTAAAATTGTAAATCGATTTTATTCAAATATAAAATATCACCTAATAAAAATTTTGGTGCTCCCAGCAGGAGTCGAACCTGCATCTAAGCCTTAGGAGTGCCTTATTCTATCCGTTAAACTATGAGAGCTAAATTAGTGCAAAGTACAAAGTTAAAGGATTTCTTTTGTTTTTGTACCAGATAATTTTATATTAAACAAAATACAGAAAAGTTGAACTAAATCAAATGATTTTTAAATAACATTTTAAATACTGATAATTATATCTAATTAGAGTTAATGTTTTCGGTGGTTTTTACAAAATATCTCAGCTTCATATTTCACATAATATAGATCAATTTTGTTTAGGTATAAGTTTAATATTATCTACTAGATAAAATTAGAAATTTTAAAAAATCTTTAAAACTTAAAAAATTAATTACTCCTTAAATTAAGAAATTATTAGTTTAAGTTTGATATTTTAATTATATGATAATAAAAGAATTCAAATTTATTGAACCTTTATTTCTTCATTAAGTTCTAAATTTGGATTGAGATAAATATTATTTAAGATATCTTGTATAATTTTTTCAAATTTTAACTCTTCTTTTTTAGTCGCAAAGTACTTACTATAAAAAAAGCTTTTAAAGCATAAAATGTCTTCTATGTGAATATTTGATACTTTATTTCCAGAGTAAGAACTGTCAGAGAAATTTTTAAAACTTGTAATTTTGTAATCTCATTTAATTAAATAACTTCTTCCATCATAACTAAACTTTATATTAAATCTATCTTTCAAAATAATGCTAGCTTCCTTGTGAAAAGCATATTCATTGCTTTTTTGAACTTTTTGTAGATTTGGCTTTCTTAAATACTCATAATTTTTTCTTGTAAAATCAAGCGAAAGCTGGTTTTGTGAAGTTTTCATAAATGTATTTTTATTTTTAATTTTAGATATTGTATAATATTTATTTGATTAGTCAAATAAAAAAATTTTGAAAAAAAGTATGCAAATATGATTGATGCAAGAAAAACTTATTGAGACAATAAATTAAATAGAGAATTAAAATAATCTTACTTCTCCTTAAATTCCCAAATACCATTCCAAGAGTCTTTTGGTGGATTTTTTATAAATTCTTCACATCTAGAAGCAAAAATTACAGATGGAGTATCTCCAAGATCGCTTAATTTTTCAAAAATTTCTTTTGCCTTGATAAATTGTTTATTAAAATATAATAAAAGTGCCTTTTCAAATTCTTTTATTATATTTTTTTTATCTAGATCAACATCTTGATTTTCTCAAATAAGCTCATATATTTTTATAGCATTTCATTTTCATTTTACCTTTATATTATCAAGTAATCTAAATACAAATTCATTTTCAATACCGGTTCTTACAAATTCTGAAACACAAATGCTTGATCAATAATATTTATTTACAGATTCTAACCTCGAAGCAAGATTTACATTATCTCCTAGAGCGGTAAATTCTATTTTTCTACCAAGACTTCAAATATTTCATACTACAACATCTCATTTATTTATTCACATTCTTACAGAAATTTTGAATCCAAAATCTTTTTTAAATTGCTCATTTAGCTTTTTGATTATCTCTTGTTGTGCAAGGGCTGCCTTACAAGCAAGATTTGCTTGGGTAGATTCATTTCAAAATGCTCACCATAAAGCCATTACAGCATCTCATTCATATTTATTTATAAATCATTTATTATTCATTATAATATCAGAAACTTTCATTAAATATATACTTAAAAATTTTACCAATTCTTCTGGATCCATTCTTTCTGATATAGTAGTAAATCATGCAATATCTGAAAAAAATATTGTGTTTTCTTTTTTTATTCATCAGAGTTTGACCGTTTCATAATTATCTAGTACATTTTTTACTACATCTTCAGCAAGATACTGACTAAGAGCATTTTTAAGAAGTCTTTTTCATTTGTCTTCATAAATAAATCTGTAGACATTTACTGCAATAAAAGATAATACTATGGCAGCAAAAAATAGTATAGGATATGAAAAAATTATGTAAAAATTGGAAAACAAATATCTATATAACTGAAAAAAACATATTGAAAGTATAAATAAAGATGTTACAAAATAATATTTATGTTTATCATAAACTCATAAAAGAGTTATTAAATAAGTAAACAAAACCAAAATTAACATTTCTAATATAAATGAAAAGTATTTGATAAATTTTTTATTTAATATAGTATTTATTATGTTTGCATGAGTATACATTCATGGTATTATTCAATTTGGAGAGTTAAATTCGTCATGAAGTCATGTAGCACTAGATCATATTAGTATTATTTTATCTTTTACCAAATTGTTATCATAATTTCATTTATATATATCTACAAAGGAAATTTTTTTAAAAGCATTGATGTTTGGAATATAATTTATTAAAAATTGATTTTTTGATTTTTCGTAAGTACTTTTTGAAAATGGTATTTTTAAATTAAAAAACTGAAAATAATCATTTTTGATATCATCAATTTTTATTTCATTTTTTATTTGTTTAGTTATTTCATAATAAGTTTTTAATACCGAAAATGAAAATGATAATAAAATTCTATTGTTATTGATGTAAAAAGGATATGTACTATAAACTGTAGAATTAAAATTACTTATAATTGGCCAAATATCTCAAATATCATAGGCAACATCTTTTAAAATTGAAAATGGAAAAATTTGTTGTATTTCATGATAAGCTAAAATTACATTTCAAGCATTTTTTATTGAATTTGCAAGAATTTCATCATCTTTTTTGTTTATCAATGATTTTTCTGAAAATAAAACATCAATTCATATAACCAAAGCTCAATCTTTTTTAAGATTATCTATCACTTGTGCATAATAAGATCTTCTAAACTCTTGCCATCTGCCTAATCATCATTTTTCAGGATCTTTAAGAGTTTTATCATCAATTTCAACAATAACTATAGAATTGTGAGCTACTTTATTGTTTGAGTACTGTTCTTTATAAAATTCATTTTGTAGAATTAAATTCAAAGAAATTAGATATCATGAAAAATTATTTTGAACAGTAAAGATAACTCATAAAACAAAAAATGTTATTACGGTAGAAATCCAAAATTTATTTTGAATTGAAAAAATCTTTAATATGATCGTTGTGTACTATTTCTTCCTTTGTAATGTATGCACCTGTTTTCGGTGATTTAACCATTTTGATGACCTTGGAGTAACTCTTACCCATACCGGTCTGCAGGGTTGCAACAGTTTTCTTTGCCATGGTTAAGCGTTATTTAATTTCTTTATGTACAGTTACTTTCTTCAGGATGGGGTTGTATTTCTTCAACTCCATGCGTTCGGTGGTATTCTTGCGGTTTTTCACGGTGATGTACCTGGAGGTACCCGGCATTCCGCTTGCCTTGTGCTCGGTGCATTCCAGGATAACCTGGACCCTGTTGCCTTTTGCTTTCTTTGCCATTTTCTTTCAGCTTAAATGTTAGCGATGTATCCGTTCTCCCTGGCTTTTTTC
>CAZFLS010000005.1:0-19162 GCA_964518815.1 uncultured Candidatus Peribacteria bacterium | reverse complement strand
GTTTTTTTGATGTCAAAAAAAGTAAAATTCATTTTTACAAGAATTCAGCAGATAATTATTAAAATTCATAAAATTAAAAAAATACTATTTCTTCAAATTATAGGAGTAAATAAAACTACTCAAAACATTAAAATTGAAATAATTAAACTTATAACTAATCAATATAATCATGATCAATGTTCTTTTTTTCAAATTCTTCAAATTTCATAAAAATAATAAGCATCTATCAAATTAGAAGCTGCTCAGAATAAAATAGAGATAATTAATGCAAAAATAATCACTATTTTGTAATTAATTGCAAAAATTGGAAAAATAAATATCAGTACTGCAAAAATATATACAAAAATTCTAAAATAAAGCCATCGTTTATTTTTAATAAAAATACTTGCAATATTTCAAATAATTGCTCAAATTCAGCTATACAAAAAAATAAATGCAGCCTCTGATTCTGTTTTGTAAAATTTTTCAATACTAAATTCTATTGCTTGTTGAGCAATTATGGTAGAAATAGCCCAAAGTAATCATATACAAATTAATATCATCCAATAATTTTTAAAAATAAAAATTGCATTATTTAGGTATTTTTTAAATAAATTTATAAAAAGCTTTATTCACTTTAAATTTGAATCTTTGATAAATATTAAATCTTCGCTTTTTGAATATCTTAAAAAGAATGGAAAAAATATTATCAAAATTGCTGGTATTAATACAATAAAAGTACCGGATTTTTGATAAATTTCGAATATTTTAGGTCAAATAACAGATCAAATAAGAAGTGAAATAATAAAAATTATTCCTACAGTTCAATTAACAAATGTATCAGTTTTTCATGTTTTATTTATCTCTATAAAAATAATAGAATTTTTATTAATTGACCAAAAACCATATAATACTCATATAAAGGATATTAAAATAATAATTCAAATAACAGAATTATATTGCAAATAATATAAAGCTATTGTAAAAATAAAAACCAAAAAACCTATAGTAAAAAGTACGGATCTTTTTGTGAAAATTGCAGAAAAAATTCATAAAATCAAATATGCAAAAAATCATCATAAACTCATGGCTCAAGTAATTTGTTCTAATTTTAAATTAAAATCATATTTAAAAAAAGTCCAGGTAAATGATTGAAATATTCAAAATAAAAAACTCCATAAAGTTATTAATACTAAAAATATGATAAATGTATTATATTTTTTCATTTTATTTAAAAAATTAAAATTCATTTCTTAGTTTATCTATATTTCAGGCTCATAAAAGCAAAATAATGGAAGAATTTGGATTTTTTTTATCGTACTCTTTTACTAATTTCAAAGTGTTTTCTAATCAATTTCAATAAATTGTATTTGGATAATTTTTCTTTAATTCTTCTACAAATTTTTCTGGTGGCATCTTAATAATATCTTCTTTTTTATCACGAGAAAAATAAATATCTCGTACTATTAAATTATCGGCACTATCAAAACAATTTTTAAATCAATCAAGAAGTTCTATTGTTCTAGAATATTGATGCGGTTCAAAAACTACAAAAAGTTTTTTATTAAAATATTTTTCTTTTATAGCCTTTAAAGTTAATTTAATTTCTGTTGGATGATGGCCATAATCACTCATTAAAATATTTCAAGTTTCAGTAGTTTTAATAATTTCTGATCTTCTCCATGCTCAAGAATAGGAATTAATTTTATTTATAATATAATTTTCTTCTAGTCATAATAATTTTCATACAACAAAAGCAAAATTTGCATCGAATTCTATATGTTCCCCTGGAACTTGAAGATTAAATTTTGGAAAATAAAATTTTAGGAAATCTTTTATAAAATATTCTTTGTAAATCCAAATTTGATTTTTGGTATCATCTTTTAATTTTAAGCAATTTTCATCCTCTCAATTTAAAATAATATAATCTGAAGTTTGATTCTGAAAAGTTTTAAAAGCATTTAGATAATCATCAATATTTTTATAATAATCAAGATGATCTAGTTCTATGTTTGTAATAATTGTTATAAAAGGAAAATATTTTAAAAATGATCTTTTATATTCACATGCTTCAATTACAAAATAATCGCTTTTGCCAAAATAAAAATTAGAATTATTTAATTGTGGTACTTGGGTTCAAACTATTACAGAACTTTCAAATTCCGATCATTTTAACATTACTCAAATTATTGAAGTAGTAGTTGATTTTCAATGAGTTCAAGAAATAGCTATAAGCTTTTTAAAATTTACAATTTCAGCCAAAGCCTCAGGATAACTAATATTTTTAATTCATAATTTTTTAGCTTTTGAAAGCTCTGGGTTTGCATCCAAATTTTCTTCTATTGATAAATCTGGTTTAGTAATTATTGCTTCGCTATAAACTACAAGATTAGTATTATCACTCAAATTTTTTTCATCATGTCATATAAAAATTCTAATTCATTCTTTTTCTAAGTTTTCTAAAAATTTAGAACTAGATGAATCTGATCCAAATACTTCATATCATAAATTATTATAATATCTAGCTACAGCAGATATTCAAATTCAACCTATTCAGATAAAGTGTATTTTCATATAAAAAAGTAAATTTTAAAAAAGTCAAATTTTAACTTGATTTTTTGAAAAAATTAATAAAGTAATTTTATTATATATAAATAATTTATAAGTAAAGAAGTATGAATATTAAACATAATGGACTAATTTTTGAAGATAATTGAACTATACAAGATGTATCTACACGACAATGAACAAATACGATTACGGTACGTACACATAAAACAAAGGATGTTATTTCTTTACTCTTGAATGATAAAGAAATTTGTTTTGAAAATGAATCCCGTGAAATATTTAATAATTTAAACTCAAAAAATATTGAAGATATTACTGTTATTTATGAAAAGTTTTTATCTGAAGCAAAAAAAATACTTAAAGAGCAAGAAGATTATAATGAAAAATTGATTAATAGTTATATTTTTTTAAAGTCTGATAATTTAAAGTCTTTTGGAATAAAAGCTTGTTTTAAAATGTGTATTATTTTGGAAACATTATTAAGTTTTATAAAAAATCCAAAAAATGGTATTTCTATTAAAAAAACTTCAGAAAATTTTATAAATGAAAAAAATACTACAGAAAACATTTTTATATTAAAAATATTCATGATTTATAAAAATTCTATTTCTGACTTTAAAAATAATTTAGGAACAATTAATTCGTTTCAAACAAAAAAATTATATGCTTTAATTGAAGAATTAGAATTTACATTTGAAAATTTTATTAGCGCAAAAAATTTAGAAATAAATCAGGAAGTTGAAAACTTACAAGAATGTTATACCCTTAGAAGACCTAAAATTTTTTGAAAAATAGAAGATCCTTTTAAAGTAAAAATAAATATTGATAGTAACATATTTATAACAAAAGAGTTTGGTATAGAAATACTTTTTGGTCAAAATGGTCATCTTATGACAATGTCTTTGGAAAAGTTTAAAGAAAAAGATAGTAAAATAGGTTTAAGTTATATGGGAGAAGATTCTATGATATTAGATTTTTTCATAGAAAATTATAATGAAGCCTTGATATCTTTTAATAAATTTTTGTCTATCTTAAAAGAATTTCTTAATGAAAGTCAGGAATTTACAAATGAATATATAGAAGAAATCAATCTTCAAGAAAGATATAAATATTTTAAAAATATATTTATTTTTGGTTTAGGAAATCATTTAAAAAGTTGAAAATATAACAAAATTATAAATAATAATATTAAAATGATATTTTTTCTTAAAGCATTTAGGTTAAGGGTTGAAAATTTTATAAATTCAGCAGAAAATAAATTAAAAACAAATGAAAATGACAAAGAAAAAATAGAGTGAATATTAAAAATTATAAAAAAAATAGAAATCAAACTTAGAAGATTAATTGAAACTAAAAATAATTTAATAAAAGCTTCAGAGTGTCTATTAAATGACAAATAAAATTTTATAAAAAATAAATTTTAGATACTAAATAATTTTAATTAATATGTTTGAAAGAGATATAACAAATATACAAAAAGATCAAAAATTAGATCAAACTTGGAAGTGCTATAAAAATTCTATGAGTGTTATTATCGACAATACAACAAGAAAAGCTAGTTTTGTTTTAAATTGAATACCACTTTTTTATGGTAAAGATGATGTAAAAATGCTTAATAAAGACTCTAAAAATTGGTATTATTGAATAAGTAATATAGATGAAAAAATTGCTATGCACGAATTTTTTTTGAAAGAAATAAAAAAATTACTTGCAGTGCAACGAATTCAAGTTTTTCAAGAATCACAAAAAGAAATTACTTGAAAAAGAATTTATGATTTTGTAGAAAAAAAGGATTTAAAATATCATTCATGTAACGCAAATGTATTAAAAATTATTGATCCATTCTGAGCTTATCCTGAATATAAAGCTGAAAAAAAGTAAAAAAATTTATTAGAAATAGTATTTTAGCTTGTGAATGAACAGCTAGATTTATAAATAAAATAGAACAACTCATAGTGTATTATAAGAGAATATATTTATCGAAAAAAAATAAAGATAGAGAAAAGGGGTTAAAATTGATAGATTTAATGACACAAATAAATATCGAATTAAATCTTTTTATAAAAAATGAAAGTAATCTTATTGATGTTATGTCGGAAATTATTGAAGAAAAAGAAGGTAAAAAAATAGTTAAAAATTTTATTTTATCTCCTCTTGCACATAAAATACTAAAATTATTAACTAAATTTGATAACGGAATAAATAAGCTAGATAAATTGATCTATAATGATTCCGATGTTAAATCTGATAAAAGCGGTCATAAAAAATCTGAGGAGAATTAAATTTTAAAATTCATTCTTGTTTAGAAGCAAGTAACCATTTTATCCAAAGAAATAAACTTTTTAGTCTACCATTTATTGTTTTTTATCAATCAAATTAAAAAAATAAGATTATAAAGATTAAAAACATTGGCTCTAGTTTAGTTTATTTTTTTTGAAAATCAAGTTTATGTACCAAAATAAATAAATGACTTTGTGTTGGGGTATCTATGGGGACTGATCCCCTATGATGTTATTATTTTAAAAGTCAAAAAAGCCAAAGTGGAATATTGTTTCAGACTCATATTTGTATATCATCCTTTATAATAAAAATATTTTTTTCATCTCTTTTTTTATTTTTTCATCATATTTCAAAAAATAAATTTTTATTTTCATAATTAACTGCAAAATCTGTTGATGTCATATAACCAATTTCCTTATTTATTCTTTTTATTTGAGACACAAAGAAAGTTTCTCTTATATTTCAGACATTTTGTGAGAACAAATTAAGAATATTTGTGTTTGATAGATAAAATTTTTTTGATTTTCTAAGCTTATCACCTAAATTTCAATAAAAGTCTAAAATATATATTAATCAGATTGATGATAAAAAATTAAGGTAAATTTCTATTGTTTGAGGACTTAGATTTACTTTTTTAGAAATGGCGTGAATTGAAATTTCTGAAGTTCCTGAATTCGCCAAATAGAAAACTATATCTTCTATTTTGGATAAATTAGTTGTAGAAATGTCTACAAATTCTGATAAATCTTCAAAAATTGACTTCTTTATACTATTTTCAAGTTTCATTTTATATTCAGTTTCATTTCAAATATTTTCAAGATTGTATCAAAATTGTCATACATCAAGATAGTTTTCTAATAACAATCTTGAATACCAGCTTATGTTTTCTTTGGCAATATCAATATGATTATTTAATATTTCCTGTAGGGAATAGGTTTTTACTTCTATAAATTTTGTGATTTTAATATATTCCGCAAAGCTAAATTCTCTTAGCTCATACTTAAGAGCTCTTCTAGATAAATCATAACCTCATTTTGTCAGATTTATCATATTAGAACCGGAAAATACGATTTTTACATCCAAAAAATCATAAATATTTTTGAGCTCTTGTTGCCAATTTGCAAAATAATGAATTTCATCAAGAAAAAATGTGTCATAAGAAAAGTTCTTTCTTAATTCATCTAATAAATTAAACAAACTCTCATTTTTTAAATTTAGAGAATCGCAAGAAATATATATTGATTTGGGTTTTTTTGCTCTTCTTGAAAGTAAATACGAGGTTTTTCCCACTCACCTTAATCATACTGTTCAAACTAACTTTGAATCTGAATCAAAGCTAGAATAAATCTCTCTTTCAATAAACAAAGTTTTATTAAATTTTTCAACAATATAATTGTCTTGTTTAAGAATATTTTCTATCATATTTTAAGTGTACTTAAAAAATAACTTCAAATATTATAACTCTACTTAAAATAAAATCAAGTTTTTGTACTCATTTTTTCTATTAGTAAGATACTGGTGTCAAAATAAATGGCTTTGCGTTGGGGCCTCTATGGGGACCGGTTTCTTTTTTACTAAATCTTAAATTCTCCATCTTTATAAATAACTTTCTTTTCTCCATTTTTTAATATTGCTGTAACGGTACGATTTGTAGTAGAGACTATATCGACATGAATAGCACAATCATTAAAACCTAATTTCTCCTTCTTTTTATCATTTAATGTTTTAATATTTCAATCAAAAGTGTCATCATAAGCCGATCCAATAGCAATATGAAAATTTCAAAATTCTCATCACATATTTTCGTCATACATTGTATCTCACATATATTTTGTAATATTAGAAAATCTTTTGTCTGTAAGAGAAAATTCTCAAATTTTATTAGCATTTTCTATTGCTAGCATTTCTTTTAAGAGCTTCTCATTTTTTTTAGCTTTTGATTTTATTACAACTCAATTTTTAAATTCGAGTTCTATTCCTTCAATAATATTTCAATACCTAGATAATGGTTCGCTAAACTTTACTTTTCAATTTGTGCCACGCCAATCTGGAGAAGTAAAAATTTCAAATGAAGGAATATTTCTACCACTTCCTCAAAGCCATTTTCTACTTTCTCAAATTTTGATTTCAAGATCCACGTCTTCTCATTTAATATGAACCTTATCAATTAATAGTTTGTCAATTTTCTTTTTGATTTTTTCTGTTTTTTCAAAAACCTCTTGCCATTTTTTTATAGGATTGGCAGCATTTAAAAAACACGCTTTTATAATTTGTTCCCAATATTCTTCGAGCGTCATTTTAGCTTCTTTTGCCATCGCTTCTGTACCATAAGTTCAAATTGTCCAAGTTAATTTGCCTTCATTTTCTTTCTTGTCTCTTGCTTCTTTATAGAATTTCATCATTTTTTGTCTTGTCATAATTTTTGAGCTAGGAATGGAAGAGAGTTCATGCTTATCTTTTTCTCAATCAATTCTCAAAAAATGATCACAAACTTTTATTCTTTCAAGCAAGTAATTTTTTGGCAAAAATGTAAGCTGATCTTGATTTGCTTTTTCATAAAAATTACGAGTTACATTATCTGGAATAAATTCTGTAATAAAATGACCCCCGGCCTCAAGCACTGCTGCTTGAAGATGAATTAAAATTGGCTTTGCAATCTCAGGTACAGCAAGATAAACAACTTCTCACTTTTTAATTCACTTCCCCGATCACAATGCAAATTTTACAAGTACGTCAGCATATTTTTTTAAAATTTTTTCGCTTGGAACATAGGAGTTTCAAGAATTTTTTAATTTATTCATATTAATTTTAAAATTAAAAAGTAGAATATATTTACTATTACTATTTATAGTGCATAATAGAACAGTGCGAATTATATTGAGATAATAAGATAATGCAAAAAAAATTGATATTTATTATAATTTCTATAAATTAGTGTACATTAATTAAAATTAATATATTAATATTGTGAAATATAGATATTGAAATATGGTTTAGACAAAATTATATAAATTATATTCTTAATAATGACAAAATAACTATTTTTAGACCAAATAATCGTTTTTATCCTAATCCAAAAAGTTTCTCGATTGGGATGATAGAAAGAGCAATAGTTATTGAAGTTCCATGAAATGATATAGAGTGAACTCGTCCAAAATTTGTTCCCAATATAGTTAAGTTTTTAAAGTCCAATCAATGGAAGTATTTTTATTTTCTAACCAATTAATAATTATGAATTATCCAAAGGGTATTCCAGATATAAAAGACTATGTTAGTTTATTATTTCATTTATAATAATTTATTTTTTAATTTTTTCTATATGGAAACAAAAGTACGAAATTTTATGAGCGAGGTAATTAAAAAAACTCCTTATGAATTAGAATTTCATCAAGCGGTTCAAGAATTTGTTTTGACAGTAATACCATTTATAGAAGAAAATTTTCAGTATCAAAATAAAAAAATATTAGAACGCTTAATTGAGCCAGAAAGAATTATTATATTTAGAGTTCCATGGATTGATGATAAATGAGAACTTCAGATAAATAGATGATATAGAATCCAAATGAATAGTTCGATATGACCTTATAAATGAGGATTACGTTTTCATCCTTCTGTAAATTTAAGTATTTTAAAATTTTTAGCTTTTGAGCAAGTATTTAAAAATAGTCTTACAACATTACCTATGTGATGAGGGAAATGATGATCAGATTTTGATCCAAAATGAAAATCAGATAATGAAATTATGAAATTTTGCCAAAGTTTTATGACAGAATTATTTAAATATATTGGTCCAGAAACAGATGTGCCAGCTTGAGATATTTGAGTAGGAGCTCGCGAAATTGGTTTTCTTTTTTGACAATATAAAAGAATAGTAAATCAATTTGATTGAGTTTTAACTGGTAAAGCAATTGATTGGGGAGGAAGTTTAATAAGACCAGAAGCCACGTGATATGGTACAATATATTTTTTACAAGAAATGTTAAAAACAAAAAATGATTGATTGAAGGGAAAAATAGTTGCAATATCTTGATCATGAAATGTAGCTCAATATGCTACAGAAAAATTAATTCAACTTTGAGCTAAAGTTACCAGTATGTCTGATTCAAATGGCTATATTTATGATAAATCTTGAATTAATGAAGAAAAATTAGCTTACATTAAAGATCTTAAGAATATAAAAAGATGAAGAATTAGTGAATATGCTCAAAAATTTAAAGTAAAATATGTTGGTGAAGGAACTCGTCCTTGGTGAGAAAAAATAGATATTGCTTTACCTTGTGCTACTCAAAATGAAATTTGTTGAGAAGATGCAAGAGAATTAATCAAAAATTGATGCAAAGTTGTTGTAGAATGATCAAATATGTCATCCACACTTGATTCAATTAATATATTTTTAGAAAATAAAATACTTTATTCTCCAGGAAAAGCTTCAAATGCAGGATGAGTTTCTGTAAGTTGACTTGAGATGACACAAAATGCAATGAAATTATCTTGGTCAGCCGAAGAAGTGGATAAAAATTTACATGCAATTATGAAAAAAATTCATGAAACTTGTGTTTGTTATGGTAAAGAAAAAAATTATATTAATTATATAAAATGAGCAAATATTTGAAGTTTTGTAAAAGTAACAAATGCAATGTTGGCACAATGATATGTTTAATATATAATCCAGAAATCCCTATGTCTTTTAAGACCAGGGATGAATGGATCCACACGAGCGAGATCGTCTCTGACTTTCTCCTTTTATAGAATATAAAAATTAGAACAATTAAGAATTTTGAAAAATGGTTATAAGATCAGAGTAATAAAAACTGAGTTTGATAGTTTTTGAGTAAATACAAAGCAGGATTTAGATAAATTAGAAACTATCATAAAAAATTCTTGAAAATAAATCAGACAAATTTTTCTTAAAAAATATTCTATTTATTATTTCAATTTTTTCACAGCTTCTCTAAATTTTTCTGCACGATCAAGATAATTTTTAAACATGCCAAAACTAGCACATCATGGTGAAAGTAAAATTATATCTCCGGATTTTGCTTTTTTAAAAGCAGTTTTTACAGCTTCATCCATCGAATCAGAATAATGAAAACTAATTTTATTTTTATTTAAAATTTTTCCAAAAATTTCTCTTGTTTGTCATATTAATTCACCATGTATAACTTTAGTTTTTAAAATTTCATCAAGTCATTCGAATTTATCTCATTTATCGCTTCATCCAGCAATGAGAATTATATTTCAATCAAAAGATCCCAAAGCTGCTTTTAGACTCTGAGTTGAAGTAGATTTTGAATCGTCGTAAAATTTTATTCATTTTATTTCTTTTACAAATTCTATTCTATGAGGCAATCAAGAAATGTTTTTTAAGTATATTTTTGTCTTTTTTGAGCAAATTTTCATTTCGTTTGTGATCATAGTTGAAGCTAAAATACTTAAAGCATTATGCGATCAACTAAATTTTGTTTCGTTTATATCATATTTTTTCTTTCAAGAAATAATTATATAAAGCAGTTCTACGCGATCTTTTAGTTTTTTATTATCAGATATTCCAAAAGTTCTAATATTTTTAATTTTTAATTTTCAATTATTAATTTTCAACTCTTTTATTTTTTGTAAAACCTGTAAATTTATAATTGCTTTCTTTTTTGTATTTTTAAAAATATTAAGTTTTGCGTCAAGATAATCTTGTATGTCTTTGTGCCAATTTAAATGATCTAACTCAAAATTTGTAAAAATAGAGTAATCTGATTTAAATTTTTTAATATTATAAGCCATAAAACTTGATATTTCAGCTACTATAAAACCTGATTTAATTCATCTTTTTTGGATTTCTGAAATTGTAGAAGAAAAAGATTCATCAAAATTTCAACTTAAAAAAATTCAAGAGCCTCAAATTATTAAGTAATTAGAATTTTCTATTTTCTCTTTTTCGGATAATTTATTTTTATCTTGAAAATGCTGTTTTAATATATTATAAAGTATCCAGGTTGTTGTAGATTTTCAATCAGTTCAAGAGACACAAATTATTTTAAATCATTTTGGAATAAATGGATATATAAAATCCATTTCTCATTCAATTTTTCAAGTTTTGTAAATTTTATGAGTTGGCGGCACTCATGGAGAAGGAATGATTTTTGAATATTTTGAAAAATCAGACATATTGTCTGAATCATCTTTAATTTCATAATTAATTTTATTATTAGTGCAAAATGTTTTTAAGGCCGATCATACTTTACCCTTTCAATAAATTAATATCATAATTTTTGTAAAAAAATATAGTTTATGATATTATAAGAAAAATTTTAATTATTCAATAATATATAAAAATATGTGAAATAGCTCTAAAAATACAATAGCATATTCTCTAGGTATGCACAGAAATGTCCCGCTAAACATAAAATTATTGTTGTTATCATTGCGAGATTCTATTATATTGGAAGATTCAGAAGGCAAAAAAAATAAAAACGTTAAAGTATCCAAATTAGATTTGCCAGATTTGAATTGATTATCAGATGAAGATATTCTTAATGCTATACAAATAGATTTATGAATTAATTTACTTTTGTCCGAAGATTCAGAAGAATATCAAAAGTGAATTAAAAAAATAAATGAACTAATAAATAAATCGATATCTTCATTTTATTCTTGAAGCAGAAGAGACAGGATTTTAAAAAAAAGATGAATTACAGTTAATAATATATGATTAAAATTACCTATAAAAAATCATCATGAAATATTAGTCTTTTTAAAAAGTATTTCTGAAGACAGAAAAAATAAGGAATTATTAAAAGCTGATTTAAAATGCTATTTAACAAAAGTTGTTTCCGTTGTAAATAATCTTTTAGAAAATTGATTGGATAAATTAAATAAAATAGAACCAGAATTATTTAATAAAATTAGTAGTATATTGAATATAAACAATCAATCATGAGACTACCATACATGAACTATAAATTCAAGAAGTTTTTTGTTTTATTGAAGATCGAAAACTATAAAATCTTGTATATGAAAATGATTAAATGATGTAGATTATTCTAATCTCAATAAACTTAAAGATTGAATCGGTTATACTTTTGAGTTGCAATGAGCTAAAAAAGACATTTTAAATGATGCTAAATTTATTTTAAATATTGTTTATAAAGCTATAATAGCTTTGTGATGAAATAATTTAAAAATTAAAATAAAATGATTTAAAAACTTAGATTTAAGTGATTTTGAATGAATTAAAATAGAAGAAACAAAAAAGATGGCCACAAGTGATACTTATGAAGACGTAAAAATATGTTGAGATATTTCTTGAATGATTTGATGAATAGAAATTAAAATTACAAAAAGATGAAATAAAAACGATAATTGAATAAATTTCCCGTATGTTTATAAAATATTCACATACATAGAATCAACTATATGAAGGCATTTTAATGGGTGAATAATTGAAGAAAATGAAATTGATGATGCAGTAGAATTATTTTTTAACGAAATTGAAAAACAATTATCAGAAAATTTAAAGACAAAAGCAAAAACGAAAATAGAATATGAAGCAGAATTATGGAATGATCTTAAAAAGGGGGATTTTATAGAAGACAAAAAAATGAACTCTCATTTAAAATGATTTGAAAAACAGTTAAAATTATGATTGAAAAACTATTATATATCAAAATTAATTAAAATCTGAGAATGATTGTATACAACAAAAAGAGCAAATGCAATTAATCAGGCCTGGAAAAGTCCGAAGAAAAAATAAATATTTTCTCTCCTAAAAATTCACTTCAAATTTCTTTAAATTTTTCTTTATTTCAGCTAGTATAAAAAACTCTTTTTCATCATTTGGGAAGAGTTTTTTTAATTTCAGGATGTCTTTCTAAGTAATCTTGAAATTTTATAGCTGATTCATAACTCGGATCAATTAAATCTATGTTTTTCGGAAGAATTTCTTTAATTTGATTTACAACCAGAGAATAATGAGTACATCAAATAATCAATGCTTCTATATTTTTTTCAAATTTTTCTAGGTAGTTTTTTAAAATATTTTTAAATTCAGTTGAATTGTAATTTCAAACTTCAATCATTGGTACAAGTAAAGGAGCTTCTATTTCTTGAATTTTTACTGTTTCATCAAGAATATAAACTCTTCTTCTATACGCCATATATTTAACGGTGTTATATGTAGCCAAAACTCAGATTTTTTTATATCAGGATTCAATAACTTTTTCAGCTCAAGCGATAGTAACTCAAAGAATTTTTTTATTTTTAAATACTTCTTGTTGCAAATATTTTATTGAATGTACAATAGCGGTATTACAAGCCAAAATAACGACGGTAGCTCATTTATCAAAAAGAAATTTTACACCTTTTTCAGTAAGATTTCTAATTTCTTCTGGTTCTTTATTTCAATATGGAGCGTTTTTTGAGTCGCCAAAATAAATATAGTCATATTCTGGCATTAATTTGATAAATTCTTTTAATGTTGACAGTCATCAAAATCAGGAATCAAAAAATCAAATCATAGATTAGATTATAGTTTATAGTTTACAGATTTTGGTTTTTAGTTTTTAAAATTATATAGTCTTCTTAATTCTTCTTTTCTTTAAAACTGTCATCTTTATCAAAAATATAATAAATTAAAGTAGCTATACTTCTTCAAATCTTTAATCATGTCGGATTTTGCCAAAAACTTTTTGGTCAAATATTAAAAATAAAGTTTAGACTATCCAAAAATTTATTTTCTTTTAGTAAATTAGTTTGTTTTCAAAACAATTGTTTTATAAAAAGAATAATACTATCAATTATAGCTGTAATAAAACCAAAAATTAAAGAAAATAATATTATAATTTTATTATTCTTAAAATTATTTTGTTCCATAAAATAAAATTGAAAGATTTAAGAAATAAAGGAATAATTCATTTTAGCACTGTTTTTAGAGAAACGCGAAAGAACAAAGATATTTGTGTGAAAAGTGCGTACCGAGGCGAGGCGTAGCGTGTCTACGATGAGCGAGGAAACGTAAGCTTTGAACGCAAAGATCGAAGTTATTCCGCGTTTCCTTAAGAATTAAAATATTTTGTATAAAAAATTTATTTGATATAAATTTAACTGTATTACTTATAAAAGTCAAGTTTTATGTTCTTTACTTTAAAATAAATTTAAGTATAAATGAAATTATTAATAATAACTCAAAAAAATGAATTACATAGCAAATTCTAAAAATAGGAAGCTAAAATACAAGATTCACATTTTTTTCAATCGTATTAGTTTTAATTTTTTAAATTTAACTTTAAGTCAAAAAATAACCCTTATTGGTGTTGTTATTTCATTTTTTTCACTTTTTATTAATTGGTTTGTCATAGATTATGAGAAAGTAATCAAAAATAATTCCTTTAGTTTAAATGCAGGATATGTTGGATTCATAATTGTATTAATGCTAGCAATTCTTATTTTTATTACTTTATCAAGTAATAATAAGGAAAAAATAAAATCAAAAGTAAATCTTATTTTTTATGATCACACTATAATTATTTTCTTTGGTATTATAATATTTCTACTAACTTTGACCATTTTTAATTCTATAAGATGATTTATATTATTTTTTCAAAATATAACTATTTGAAAAGGTATAATCTTTGAATTAATAGGCTCTATATTCATAACTATCTGATGAATACTTAATTATCGAGAAAAAAAACATGAACTTTTAAATAAAATTTACGTAGAAAATAATCAGATTACCAATGGAGCTGAATTAGAAGAATATAAAAATATTTTAGATAAAAAAGCCTGATCCGATAAAAAGAATATGAGTTTACCAATATAAATTTTAAATTTAATTTTAATTTAATATTGACTTTTCATTAAAAAATATTATATATAGTCAAATTGAAAATAATTCATTTTTTAATCTTTATTTTTTATAAAATGGTCACAACAAAAAATACAGAAGTTCACTCTTGGTTTACAGATATACTAAATAATCTTACAGAAAAAGAAAAAACTATTATAAATAGAAGAATTTGACTTTCATGAGATAAAGAAACTTTGCAAAGTATAGGAAATAGCTACGATATAACAAGAGAAAGAGTTCGTCAAATCGAAGATGTTGGTATTAAAAAAATAGGTAGAATAGTAAAATCTACTAAATTATGAAAAATTCAAGAAATTTGAGAAAGTATTTTGAGATTACATTGATGATTACTAATCAAAGATAAACTTATAAGCTGAGTAATTAATGAATTATGAATTGAGGGTAAAATTAATTTTTGAATTATTGAAGTTATACTTCAATCTGATTTTAATATTAATAAAAGTAAACCTCAACTTGGTACATTAACATATTTTTTCTTTCCAGAGATTAATAAAAAACTTATTTCCGAAGTACATAAAGAAGCAATAAAAATCTTGAAAAAGAAATGAGATATTATGGAAAGAACTACATTATATGAAATGATAAAAATAAAGTTGTTTTCTACTTTTGGTAAAATAAATACAGTTTTGATTGATTCTGTACTAGATATATTTACAGATTTAGTTAAATGAGAAGAAGACTATATTTGACTTGAATCATGGAAAATACTTAATCCAGCAACTCTTAAAGATAAAGCTATTTACGTGATGAAAAAACAAAAAAAACCTCTACATTTTATAGAATTAACTAATCTTATATCAGAACATTTTAAAGAGTCAGTAAAAGTTGCTACTATTCATAATGAATTAATAAGAAATAATGAATTTGTCCTAATAGGAAGAGGTATTTATGTTCTTAAAGAATGGTGATATAAAGCAGGTACAGTATTAGATGTTATTATAGATATTTTATCCAAATCAAAATGATCTTTATCTACAAATGAAATAATTGCAAAAGTACTTAAAGTAAGAAAAGTAAAAAACAGTACAGTTTATATGAACCTACAAAACAAAACTCACATACAGAGAATTTGAAGAAACGTATATCAATTAAAAAAATAATAAAAAATTTTTAAAAAGATCTTCGAGAAATTGGAGATCTTTTTGTGTATAAATAAAAATTTCTAATTACTAATTTCTAATTTCTAATGAATGTTTGATGATTAAATATCTAAATATTGCACTATTATAGCTAATTTTAACTAGATATTTTTATTTAAATTATTTTTAGAATTTTTAACTATTGTCACAAATATTAAATTTAGTTCATTGGATTCTTTCCATAAATATCTAGCTTTATCTTTCTCTTCTGGTAAAGCAGTAGAAATCATTCTAAGCCAATGTTTTGTCTCTCTTGATTCTTTTTTGCAAATACCAAGTTTATGTTCGAAATCTTTTCTAGTTTCTGCACAATCAGCTTCACAATAATTAGCTCCAATAGAAGTTCCAGATCTAATAAGCTGTTCTATTATGGAATTTGTAATTAGAGTTCTTGATAATTTTTTTGCAAATTTAATAATATCTTCCCCAAATTTAGCAGTTCTTTCCTCTAAATTATATATTTTATCATTTGTCATTTGAATTTTTATTAGTAATTAAAAATTAAGAATTAGAAATTATCTTTTATTTCCCTCTATAACTCAATGCTTCTGCTAAATGATTTAATTTTATATTTTCTGAATTATCTAAATCTGCAATTGTCCTTGCTAACTTGAGTGTTCTAAAATATGCTCGTGTAGATAAATCTAATTTTTGCATGGCATTTTTTATAAAATTATCTTCTTTGGAAGAAAGGATACAATATTTTTCAATTTCTTTATTTGTCATTTCAGAATTATAAGTTTTGGATGTATTCTCAAATCTTTTTAGTTGAATTTTTCTTGAATTTTCTACCTTTTCTTTTAATTCTTCACTTGAAAATCTATTAATTTTATTTTTTTCAAAATCTTCCACTTTGATTCTTGGAACATTTATAAAAATGTCAATTCTATCCAAAATTGGACCCGATAATTTATTTCTATATTTTTCAATTTGAAAAGATGAACAACTACAAGTTTTTTCTTTATCTCACAAAAAACCGCAAGGACAAGGATTTAGAGCTCAAATAAGAGTAAATTTCGCTGGATATTTATAACTTGCATTAATTCTGTTTATTGTAATTTCTCCATCTTCCATAGGTTGACGTAAAGTCTCAATTAATCTACCATCAAATTCCAAAAATTCATCCAAAAACAATACTCATTTATGTGCTAAGCTAATTTCTCATGGCCTAGAATCCCTTCATCATCCTACAATACTTACAGTACTTGCTGTATGATGAATTTTTCGGAATGGTCGATGAAATATTAATGGTTTTTCTTTACTAAGAAGTCCAGCAACAGAATAAATTTTACTCACTTCTACTATTTCTGATAGCTCCATTTTTGGTAAAATAGTGGCAAAAGCTTTTGCAAGCATCGTTTTACCTGAACCTGGAGGTCATTCCATTAAAATATTATGTCATCAGGAAGCTGCAATAAGTAAAGCTCTTTTTGCTTGTTCTTGTCATATTATTAATCAAAAATCAGCCATTTCATCAGGTTTTATGTTTTTTGCAAAATCTTCTATATCAATATTTGGAACAATGTCTGGTTCAGTTTCTCAAGAAAGAATATTTACTATATGATTTAAATCAGTAATTGGAATAACTTTAATTCATGGAATTAAAGAAGCTTCATATTTATTATCTTCAGGAATAAAAATGTATTTATAATCGTTCTTTTTTGCAAATAAAACAGAAGGAAGAATAGAATTAATTGATCTAAGTTTACCATCTAATGCCAATTCTCAAAGAAAAATAGAATTTTTTATATAATCTTCATTAAATTCAAAATCTTTTGCAAGAATTCAAATAGCTATAGGAAGATCAAAATATGGTCATTTCTTCTTAATATCAGCTGGAGCTAAATTTACAACAATATGAGTGCCTGGTATCTGATATCAAGAATTTTTTATAGCAGCTTTTATTCTAATTTTACTTTCTTGAATACCAGTATCAGGAAGTCATACTATTGCAGAAAATACCAATCAACTTCGAACATCAACTTCAATTTCAATTTTTGTTCATTCAAGTCAATTTATAGAGACAGAATTTATTGTGGTTATCATAATACAATTAAAAATTAAAGAATTAATAGAATGTCATTCTTTTTAAAAACGTTTAAACTATAAAATAGTTCGCAAAGAAAAAAACTGAAAAAATTAAGAAAAAATTTATTTTTAATTTTTTTGCTATATAATTAAGTTTCATTTTTTAAAGTTAGTTTTAATTTATTTATACAATATTTAATTTATATACATGATGAAACATCAAAAAAATAAGAAAATTACATGATTTTTACCTGTTTTATTTGCAATTATATGAAATGTTATAATTACTTGCTTAAAATTTATAGGATTTCTTATTTCTGGTTCTGGAGCTTTATTTTCAGAAAGTATCCATTGAATTGCAGATATTTCCAATCAAATATTGCTTATGATTGGAATTAAAAGGTCTATAAAACAGCCTGATGATAATTTTTCTTATTGATATTGACATGAAAGATTTTTTTGGGCAGTAATATCAGCTTGTTCAATTTTTTTCTTATGAGCATGAATTACATTAGCGAAAGGTTTTGGATCTTTTTATAATAACGAAGTCCCTCATATTAATATTTTTATTTATTTAATTTTAATAGTTTCATTTATTGTTGAATCTTTTACTTTTTATTTAGCTTACAGAGAATTAATTAATACAAATCCTAATTATGCTCTAAAAGATGCTTTAAAATATTGAGATCCTTCAACAATAGCTGTTTTATTTGAAGATTGAATTGCTGTAATAGGCATAATAATAGCTTTTTTATCAATAGCTTTAACCAATTTAACAGGTAAATCTTACTGGGATTCTATATGATCAATTTTGATTGGTTTTATGCTTGCTTTTATGGCAATTAGTTTGATTTTAAAAAATCGTCCATATTTAATATGAAAAGTAATTCCCGAAGAAATCAAAGATAAAATAATAGAACTTCTTGAATGTGAACCAACAATTGAAAAAATAATTGATTTTAAATCTTATGCTCTTGACGTTAATGTTTATCGTATAAAATGTGAAGTTGAATTTAATAGTGCTATTTTATTAAAAACAGCCTATAAAAATTGATTAAAAACAGAATATAAAGAAATTAAAAATAATTATGAAGAATTCTTAAAATTTTGTGTTGATCATACCGATAGAATTCCTAGATTAATGGGAAGTAAAATAGACGAAATAGAGAAAAAAATTCAAGAATTAGAACCAAAAATTCGTCATATTGATATAGAAATAAATTAAGGACCGTCTGATAAAACTTCTTTGTAAGAAAAAAATAAAGATTTTTTAGATAAAATTTGTGAAAATAAATTTTTGTTTATTAAC
>CAZFLS010000004.1:0-19494 GCA_964518815.1 uncultured Candidatus Peribacteria bacterium | reverse complement strand
AAACAGTATTTCACCCCCAAACCCCCATTTTCTTCAGAAAATCAATAAATAATATAGTTTTAGTTTATCGTTTTTAGGAATTAGAAATTTTAAATTTTATTAGAAATTAAAAATTAGTAATTAAAAATTTTCTAAATATCTATATTAAATTACAGAATATTACTTTTATAATGAAACTATTAAATGTTTTATTTTTCTGTAAAAGAAAAAGAGCTTCCATTTTTGCTTTTATTTAGTAAATATGATAAAATTTTATCGTATTTTTTTATTTATATTTTATTATAAAGTATATTTTATGGGAAAAACTGTAAACGTATCTTCACAAAATAGTGTTGATAAAAATGATTTGCTATTAAATCTAAATAATATTGGAGAATTTAACAAAAAAGTAGAGAGCTGATGAAATATTGACAACAAGGAGATCTGACAAGCCTTTTTATCTCTGAGTATTTGTGCAAAATATAAAGATAAGATTTTAAAACAAATAGAAAATGACAATAATACAAATCAAGAAAATAATGTTTTATTATGAACTTTGACAGATTTATTGGAATATGCGAATAATACTTTAAGTAAATGTATGGGTGCTCTTTTTGAAATACCAAAAGAAAAATACGAAGATTTTTTTAAAAACATTGATACTAATTTAAAAAATCTTTATCTAGATATTGATAAAAATGAGATATTAAAAATTTTACAAGATATTAAATCATTTGATTTTACTACGAAAAATGAAGAATTAGAAAAAGAATTAAGAGGAACATTAATTGCTGAAATAAAAGATAAAATAATTGAGAATAATTATGAAATCAAAAAAAATTTAGTAGAAAATATCACTTTAGAAAATTATCAAAAAATAACTAAATATGTTTTAAAATTGTTTAAAAATGGATTTATTGACCAAGAATTTTATGATCAAATAGTAAAGGAAGCTATAAATAATGTGATAAAAACAGTGTCTCCAGAAATTAATAAAAAAATTGATAAGCTTCTAGAAGTAATAGAAAAAGCAAAAAAAGAAAATAATATAAATATAGATACACTTACACTAATGGAAGAAATAAAAAAAGAGATTATCAATATTAAAGATATTATAGAATGATGAAGTGAAGCAGAAAAAATGCTTAAAAATATGACAGAAGATTTGGAAAAAAATTACAAAAATAAAATTTATGAATTATGTGATGGTTATTTGGATAATGTTATAAGTGATCAAATCTTAGAAATGACAATAAAACAAGAAATAGAAGAATATGAAAATACAAATACTTTTTTAGAGTTTCAGAAAAAAATTAAGGAATTAGATGAAGATAAACAAAAAGAATTACTAAAAAAATATCAAGATATAAAAAAAGAAGCCCTAGTAAATTTATTACTTAAATTTCCTTCAATAAAAGTAAAAAATAATATAGTAAATTTTTGAAATGAACAATTTCCAGTGTTTTTGAGAGAAAAGACAAAAGTAAAATGGAAATTAGATCCAAAAATAATTCAAGAAAATGTAATTTTATCTTTAGCTGAGACTAAAAGTAATACTATGATAATTCCTACAGATGAAAGAAGATTAGGATTAAGAGGTAAAGCATCTTATGAAATAACAAAAAAAGATCTTCAGGATATGCACTCAAAATTAAAAAATGTAGAAAGATCCTGAAAGCTTGATGAGCTTAAAAAAAGAAAAAAAGAATTAGTACTTGATTTAGAAAATCTTAGAAAAAGCTCAAAATATACTTTTGAAGAAGAACAGAAAGATACAAATATTACAAAAATAAAAGATGAATTATATAAAATAAATAAAGAAATAAATGAAAATATGTGACATATTTTCAAAGTTGTTGAATATTTAAATAAATTTAACATTCTTCCTAAATTTAAATGAAACATTCCTGAATTAAAAGAAAATATTATAGTCACAAAAAGTGTAATAGATAATCTTATAAAAATAACTGAAAGAGCTATTAGTCAAACTATAAGACAAGATGGTATTGCAATACTTGAATGAGAAGCATCAGTATGAAAAAATGTATTACTTGATATTTTTTGACATTATACCAAAAGGCCAGTTTTTACTTTTCCTTGTAATGCAAAAGCAAGTAAAGAAGATCTTACTTATCAATGGTTAATTAACGAAAATTGAACTTATAAATTACATTCAAAAGTCTATGAAGCTGCAGCTACTCCTTGAGCTATACTTATTTTTGATGAAATTAATACTCTTCCAAAAGAAGTAATAAAACTTTTAAACTGACTTTTTGATTATAGAAGAACTCTTAATTTAGCTTATGATAATGAAAAAGTAAAGGCTTGTGAAAGTTTATTAATGTTTTGAACTCAAAATCCACAAGGTTATCTTTGAACAGAACCATTACCTCAAGATGTCAGTACAAGAGTAAATACTGTTATTATAAATTATCCAGAATTTAAAACAAGTGAATGAGTTTATAATTATGATGAGGCATTAATGTGTTATAAAAATGTTCCATATTTCTATAAACTTTTAAAAAATGAAAAATACTCATTAAGAGAAATAAAAGATATAAATTATTTAATTGTAAAAAAACAATCAAATCATGCTTTAACAGAACAAGAAAATAAAAAAATAGAAGGATTAAAAAATCACTATCTTAGTATAAGTGAATTTGTAGTAATATGGAATAAAATTTTTAATTTAGATAAAAAAGATGAAATTATAGATGAATATTGAGAATTGATGGTTTCTTGAATGTATGACATTTATAAACTTTTAGAAATGGGTGATTACATAAGAGATCGTTACAAAAAGAAAATGGAGTGAGAAAATTTACAAGACGCAATAGATAGAAGTATTTGACAAAGAGATTTAAACAAAATGATGGAACTTTTGTGTAATTGAAAAAAGCCATTAGATGCATTTATAGAAATATATTCTGCTTCAGTTCAAAATGTAGATACAAGAAAAACAATCACGGACGAGCTAATTACTAAATTTAGAAGTTAGAATGTACAATCCCGCGTCATTCTTGCGAAGCGAGAATCCCTTAAAAGTCTGAGTACCAGAAAAAAAGTTTAAAAACACAAAAAACAATATTAACTCTTAAACTCCAATCCTATGACACCAAATAAACAATGACATAATCTTCCAAATTCTTCTTCTTTAGAACAAGTTTCTGCTTCCACACAGATCTATATTCCAAAAGATCCAAATCCACCAAAAGTGGATGTTGATGCATTAGTGAAACAAGCAAAAGAATTAGTAATAGCAATAGAAGATAAAGAAGAAGCAAAAAAACAAAAAGAATTATTTCTAAATCATCCAACAGTAAAAGTAGTAGAAAAATATAAAGAACAGTTCAAAGATGATAAAACATCTCTAAAACTATTAAACTGAATGAAAGTAATAGCAGAAGATGAACTTCAGCTTGCAAATTGAATAGTAGTAAAACTCGGCTATCCAGATATAAAAGCAGATAATGAAGAAATATTTGAAAAAATAGTTCAAAATATTGAATGAAGAGAAATAAGAGCTATATATTTCAGCAATGGAAAAGCTTTTAAAAAGTATCAAGAAGAAATGAGACAAAAGTGATTTAGAATTGCATGAAGTAAAAAGGATAAAAATTGAAAAATATTTAAAAAAGAAATGAATGAAATATTTGAACAGTTTCCATGAAAATGAGTTTGAATATGGAATACTATTATTCTTGATATTTTATGAAGAAGTTTTTCAGGTTATCGTGAGACTGGTTGAGATTTCGAGTGTATTGGTGATGAAGAGAACTTTTGGTCTTGTTCTCCTTACGACGAAGATAGACCCTGGAATTGTTTTCTTTATCGAGACAACAATGCTCCTTATTTCGATACTCACGGTCATAATTTTGGTTTTGGTGCACTGTTTCTTCAGGACAAAAATAATTCGTCTATTTAACTATTTAACTCTTGTATTCTTTTAATTCTTTAATCCACCACTTTACAAACTTTATAATTTTTAATTCTATGCTAGATAAACTTAAAAACATCTTTGGTAATAATAAAGAAGCAGATACTTCTTCTCCTGTTAATACTGTTTCTGTTACCACACCACCTCTTAGTGATGAACAAATTCAAAAAATTGTAGAGGATAATTTTGAGTATTTAAAATGGCTTGTACAATACTCAAAACATAATAAGCTAGAATTAAAACCATCTCCAAAATGGTTAGATACTTGTGCATGTTCACTTTGAGAAGATTCACAAGTATTTGTACAAAAATTTTGTGAATGAAAAATTTCATTTGAAGATATTCCAAAAGAAAAATTAACGCCAAAATATTACTATTATTATGTGCCCTGGCTAAGTGAGAAAGATAAAAAAACTTTGAGTGCTGTTACGGATCATGAGCTATCACATGCAGAAAATACAGATTTTGGTGATATAATAAAAAATGCAAGACTTGCTATAGATAAAAAATTGCCAACCACATTAGTTAATACATTTTTTAATGCTTGTAACGAAGATGTATATATTTGAAAACAATTAACAAATAAAACTTTCGCGAAAAAATCATGAGTAGAATATATGTATAAGAATACTTTATATAAGATAACAAGCTGAGAAATAGATAGAAGATATATTCCGAAGATCCGGCAATTACAAGACAAATTAGCTTATCACTGGCTAAATACAGATTTTCCTGATACTTACAATGTAAATGTAATAGTAGATGATGATGTACAAAAATATTTTGATGATCTTAAAGAAAAATTTGAATCTCTTGTAGATATTTCAATCCCAAATGAAGAAAGAATTATATTAAAAAATGAAACACTTTGGCCAATAATAGAAGATTTATTAAAAAAAGATATAGAAAATGAAATGAAAAATAAAATAATGCAAGATATGATAAAAAAAATGTTGGAAAATTCTTGAAAACAAAATCAACAAGATTGATCTTCGTGACAAAAACAACCATGACAACAAAGTTGAAAATGACAACCACAACAATGATCAAACTGAAAAGAAGAAACGGATGATAATTGAGATTCCAAATCTTGAAGTTGAGAATGAAAGAAGGAGTGATGAGCTTGATGACAAGAAAATTCTTGAAAAGATGAATCTTGAAATAAAGAATCTTGAGATCAAAATTGAAGTAGTGAAGGGGAAGATATCGATTTAGATAAAATTTTAAAAAATTTGGATAAGCAAAATGAAGGTGAGCCTAAAGATCCTACAAAAGATCCAGTGGATGATATTATTGATAAAATTAAACAAAATAATGGTCAAATAAAAAAACTAGAAGAAGAAGTACAAAAACGATTAGATAATATGAGTGAAGAAGAAAAACAAAGATTGAAAGATAAAATAAAAAAAGAAATGGATTCAAAGAATATAGATAATCTAAAAAAGGAAATGCCAAATTTTGATTGGAAAGAAGATAAAGATTGAAATGTAGTTCCTGAAGTAAAAAAACAGACAAAAGAAGATAAGAAAAAAACTGATGATTTAACAAAAAAGATTGATGACGCAGTAAAAAAACATCAAGATGATCTAAATAAAAAAGAAGAAATAATGAGAAAACTTAAAGAAATTTGAGAATTCAAAAAAGTTGATGAAAAAAAGGAATTAAAAAAAGAAGTAGATAAAATTAAACAATTAAAAAAAGAATTAGAAGAGGTTAACAGCAAAAAAGTAAAAGATTTTTTGGACAAAAATTTGGATGATGTAAAAAATTCACTAGAAAACAGAAGAAAAGTATTTGTGGAAAATATGAAACAACAAGGTTTTTCGGAAGATGATGAAATATATTATAAGACATATTTAGAGCTAGAAAAAGAGATAGAGCCTCATGTTAAAAAATTTATAGAAGCATTAGCTACACATATTCCAAAATTACATGATTATATATATTCTTGAAAATATTATTCGGGAATTATATATAATATAATTGAAGCTTGAATAAAGCAAAGAATGAATCATTATAATATTTACTGAAGAAAAGAAGACAAAGAAACGATGCATATAAATTTATGAATATCATTAAGTATTGATGTTTCAATTTCTATGAAAGATAATAATAAAATTAATGAATCTTTAAAATTGGCAGTATTTTTGTGATTATTTTGCCAAAAATTAAATATTCCATTTTATATAAATACGATTTGAAATACTACAAAAAAAATAAAAGAAGTAAGTAAAGAATATTTTAGATCTAAGTGAAGCTTAATGAAAATGAAGGATAATTTGGAAGGTTCTACAGATATCTGATCAGCAATTATAGATGTTTTAAATATAAAAGGTGTAGAACAAAGAGCAAGATCAGGTACTATATTTTTACCAATAATTATCTCAGATTGAGATGCTAATAAGTGACTTACATGAGCGCTTCTAAAAAATGAGGTCGATAAATTTAAGTGATTATATTTGTTTTTTTGATTAAATTTAAGTGATGATGAAAAAGAGAATTTAAAAAAAGTGTTTGATAAAGAACTTAACACAATATTTTTGGGTAATTCTTGAGAGATTTTAGATATTTGAAAAAATAGAATAATCAATTTTTTAGTTGTTAATAGAGATAGAATTTTTACCGTGAAAAGTTAAAAGGAATGTGTCATTCGTGAAAACGGGAATCCATCCTGACTAAAAGTCAAAAACTAAAGATATAGAAGTGAATCAATAAATATTTTTAACTCTTAATTTTTAATCCACTAACTTTATAACTTTAACTCTATGACACCAAATAATCAATGACATAAACTAGATCCTTCTCCCGCTTCTACACAGATCTATATTCCAAAAGATCCAAATCCACCAAAAGTGGATATTGCTGCATTAGTGGAAAGAGCAAAAGAATTAGTAACAGCAATAGAAGACAAAGAAGAAGCAAAAAGAATGGAAGAAGAAGAGAAAAAACAAAAAGAATCATATAGACACACAGTTCCAGAAAGTGATTCTCTAGTTCAAATTTTATTAAACCTAGAAGAAAGATATAAAGATAATGAAGAAGAATTAAAATTAGTTAAAGCAATTATTGTACACGAAGATACATTTGAAATGGGATGACAAGAATTCAAAAGAGTAAATGAAGAAGCACCAAAAGATGAAAAGAACTGAATATCAAAAAACTCTAAATGAGCTACATTATGGAAATACCAAGCTGCAATGGATCATACAGAAAAACAAATTTGATGGAAATGTTTAACTGATCTAGAATGGGAAGCAGTATGTGATGCTATTCCTTGAAAATCAGATAATGAACACTCTAGGAATGCTATAGCTATATTTGGTCTCTTAATTACAGGTTTCATTCATCCTGTTTTAGATCTTATTTATGAGGATAATGAAGAGTATGTTTGGTCTTCTTATCCAAATGGTTCTTTTGAAGCCTTTTACAGGTGTTTTCGTAGAGACAATGATCAAGTTAAACGTGGTTCAGTCTACCAAGCTTTTTCATTTTCTCTTCGTCTAGCGAAGGACAAAAAATAATTCGCCTATTCAACTTTTGTACTTTTTAACTCTTTTAACTTTAATCCTATGATATCAAATAATCAATGACATAATATTCCAAATTCTCCTACTTCTGCACAGATCTACATTCCAAAAGATCCAAATCCACCAAAAGTGGATATTGATGCATTAGTAAAACAAGCAAAAGAATTAGTAACAATAATAGAAGACAAAGAAGAAGCAAAAAGAATGGAAGAAAAAGAGAAAAAACAAAAAGAATCGGCTAATGCTTTTTGACTTGAAAGTGAAAATTTCAAAGTAGATTCTACTAATTGGGAAAATGAAAAAAATAATGATTGAAAAGAATTACTGGTAAATTGAAATCCAATAAAAGTAAATCCAGAAAAAGATGTATGGGAAATAGTGATGGGAGACTGAACAAAAGAACAATTATTTACATGGGATGCTGCAATGAGAGAAACTGAAAAAGTATGAGAAAAAATACCAACTATAGAAGAGTGGTGAAAAATAATACAATCAATTAATCCTAATATTAGTCTAAATTGATGATGGCAAATAGATACTTCTGTAAGAGAAACACTCAATTTAAAATTTACTGGCTGCCGTGGTTTGATTAGTGGAAGGAGCAGTATGGGTGGTGGTTATGCTTACTATTGGTCTAGTAGTCCTTGTCTTACTAGTATCCATGGTTTATGTTTCAATTTAAGTTATATTTGTCCGAGTACTGATGATAATCGTGCTAACGGTTTTAGTATTCGTTGCTTTAAGAACTAAATTTAACTCTTTGCTTCTTTAAGTTTTTTTAAATAAATTTTAGATTTAATCTAACTTCCAACTCTTTTTTGATCTCTGCCAAAATCATCAGCAAAACTTACAGTATCATCTTCTTCGATGTAATTTCAAATCTGGCTTTCTATAATGTGAAGGTCAGTTTTTTGGTTATTTGCTAGTCTATGTTTGGTTCAAGCTGGGATAAAAACACTTTCTCATTTTTTTACGATTATTTCTTTATTCCCTTTTATTACTGTCGCTGTGCCACTTACTATCACCCAATGTTCACTTCTATGTTTATGTACTTGAAGAGAAAGTCTTTTTCATGGTAAAACAGATAATCTTTTTGTTTTGTATCAATCTCATTTTTCAAAAACTGTATAACTTCACCAAGGTCTATAAACAGTCATTCAAAAATCTGTAAGATAGGATTTTTCTTTGGATAGCTTTTCTACTACTTGTTTTATTTTTTGTGTTTCTCATTTTTTTGATATCAAAAGTGCATCTTTTGTGTCGACCACTATACAATTATCAAGTCAAATTATGGCTATTTTTTTGTCCTTATTTTCAGATAAAATTAGATTATTTTTTGCATCTATTTCAAGAATGTCTTGATTAGAATATTTTTTACATTTTAAATAATCATTTATAGCATCAAAACTTCAAAGATCATTCCAATAAATTTGAAGAGGTGTAAGATAAATGTTTTTTGACTTTTCAAGTAATCAATAATCTATAGAAATATTAGGAGTATTTTTAAAAATATTTTCTAGAGATTTATTTTTAAAAAAAGCTTTGTATACATCTGGACTATTTTTTTCTAGTTCTTCAAAGAAAATTTCTTTTCAAAACATAAAAATTCAAGCATTCCAGTAGTAGCCTGCTTCTATGAATTTGTTTGCTGTTTTTAAATCTGGCTTTTCTTTGAAATTATTTACTTTATATGGCTTAGTTTTTCATTTTTTTGCTTCTATATATCAATATCAAGTATGAGGACAGAAAGGTTTTATACCAAATGTAATTATAGATTCTTTGGCTTTGTCTAAAGATAATTTTACTGCCTTAACAAAATTTTCTTCTTGTTCTATTATATGATCAGATGACATTATTAATCAAAAACTATTTTCTTCTATATTTTGCATTGCAAAAGTAATTGCAGGTAGTGTATTTTTTGCTATTGGTTCTATTAAAATTTGAGACTCATTTAGTTTTAATCAAATTTCATCACCTTGTGTAATACAATGAAATTTATAATCTGAATTTGTAACTATCAAAATATTTTCTTTTTTTGAAATTTTAGAAGCTCTTATCAAAGCCATTTGAAAAAGAGAAATATTTCATAATTCCTCAAATTTAATAAATTGTTTTGGATAATATTTTCTAGATAGCGGCCAAAGACGAGTACCAGATCATCCAGCGAGGATTATTGAATAGATGGACATAAGATTTAATAATAATTAAAAATTGAATAATGGAAAAATTTAAAATATATTAATCATTTTTATGAATTTTAAAAATTTTTCTTGGTTTTTTCATCCCCACTTTCGTGAGGACATGGTTTTTTTCTTTAGGTTTTTTATTACAGTAAACGTATTCTAGTTTGACTTATTTTAAAATTTAATATAATGTTAGCAAATGTGCTAATTTTTTCTTACAAAGAAGTTTATCAGACAGTTCTTAAAAATATTAAATCGCACATTCCAAAAATTATTTTAGCTTGAGAATCAGGAGTTATTGATAGAATTATTTATTATAAAAAAGAAATGAATTTTAAAATTTCGGAAGCAAGAGAATTAATAAATAATTCTAATAAACATAATGAAATTTTAATATTGAAAAATAAATTAAACAATCTTGAAAAAGAAATATTTTTAACTATTTCAAAATATGAATAATATAATTTATAGATGAGTAGATATTACTTGGTTATTGACTTATTTAAAGTGAAATATCAAGGGTTATTCAAATTTTGTAAATAATATAAATTTTGCAAAAGATTATTGAGAAATTACTTGTGAATTTGAAATAAAAAAAGATTTAAATTTAACAGAAGAAAATATTAAAGATAGATTAGAAGATGTTACAAAGTATGATGAAATTTTAGATAAATCCAAAAAAGATTGAATTAGTTGGAATATTTGAGATTGAATTTTTCATTATAGGATAAATTTAAATTGCCTTAAATTAAAAAATATTATTTATAACTCTTTATATAAGAAAAATCTAGCAAATTATTTTCTATTTAATAGAAAATACAGATGTTTAAGTCAAGAAAAATTAGCTTCTATGCTTGGTACTAAAAAGGCAAATATTTCCAAATATGAACATTCTAAAAATATTCCAGAAATAAGAAGACTTATTGAAATTTTAGCGCCGATTAAAGTTCCGCAAATTATTGATTTTGAAGGGAAGAGATTGAGTTTTTGATTTATCTTCTAATAATTTCAAGTAATTCTTCCGTTTTTTCTTTTAGTAAAGATTCACTACTTGCCTCTAGATTTAGTCTCAAAAGGGGTTCATTAGATGATGGGCGAACATTAAACCAAAAATCTTTGAATCTTACAGTGAGACCATCAAGTTCATCTTGAATTCAAGATGAATAAATATTTTTAATTTCTGCAAGCTTTTTTTCAACACTTGATACTTTAAAATTAGTTTCATCAATAGAAAAATATTTTTCAAATTCTTTTTTTAAGTCTGATGCTTTTTTGTTTGATTTTGAAATAAGTTCAAGAATTATGGTAAAAGCTATCACTCAGCTATCAGCATTCCAATTTTTACGAAAATAATAATGACCAGAATGTTCTCAACCAAAAATTACATCATTATCTTTTCACATTTTTTCTTTAATATAAACATGTCACACTTTCTCTTTTATTCAAATTCATTTATTTTTGGCAATTATTTCTGGTACAATATTTCCACAAATAGCATTGTAAACTATTTTTTTACCAGGATTTTTTTCTAACATTAATTTAGATATCATTGCAGTTGTAATTGTTCCATTCCACATTTCACCTTTTTCATCACAAATATACATTCTATCAGCATCTCAATCAAAAGCTACTCATAAATCAGCGCCCGATTCTTTCACTTTTTTTATTAAATCTTGTACATTTTCTTTTTCTATAGGGCTTGGATGGTGATTTGGAAAATTTCCATCTGGTTCAAAATATATCGGTATTAATTTGAATCCAAGTTTGTTGGCTAATTTTTCCATAAAAACTCAAGCGACTCAATTACCAGCATCAGCCACAATTTTTAAAGGTTTAATATTTTTAATATTTATAAATGAAGTAACATGTTTTACGAAATCATCTGAAATATCTTTTTTTGTGTAGGTTCATTTTTTTAAATTTTTATTATCTTTCCAATCCACTAAATATTTCTTAATTTCTTTTCAAGTTTCTTTCATATTTATTGGAAAAGCATTTTTAAAACAAGCCTTGAGTCAATTATATTCTTTTGGGTTGTGACTCGCAGTAATCATTAATCAAATATCAATTTCATCATATTTTCCAGATGCAAAATAAATCATATCAGTTGAACATAAATCTATATCTATAACATTTTTACCAGCATCAATAATTCAGCTTATCATAGATTTTTTTAATACTTCAGTTGAAAGTCGAACATCTCATCAAACAACAAAATTTCTAAGATTTTTATTTAAATCTGCAAAAGCAAAACCTAATTTATAAAATAAATCTTCATCTAAATCTACACCATAAATTCAACGGATGTCATAAGATTTGTCGATAATAGAAAGATTCATAAGAAATAATTAAAAATTAAATTAAATACTAGATAATTATATACACTAAAAACGTTATACATAATATAAATATCTAATTACTAATTTCTAATATCTAATAAAATTTTAAATTTCCAATACTTAAATGGATTACAATAATAGAATATTTTAGCCATTGGATAATTGGACATTCATTAGTAATTAGTAATTAGATATTAGTAATTTTTTTATCAATAAGATTTATCTGGTAAATTTATTATAATCTTATAACTTTGTACTATTTTATCTTAAACAATGCTAACCATCCATGACTTATATAATTTCTAAATAAATTTATTAATTCATTTTGATCTTTTGGAGGATTTTCTTTCATATAGTTTGCCAAAGGCATTAAATAAGAATAAGAATTAGGACTTATTTTTCATTCTTTCATTATTTGTAAAATATGATTATAGCAATCTAATTGTTTCTTTCATCTATTTATAGTTTCTCCATTTTGAGTATAAGATTCATAATTTACTCAAGCATAAGTCATATAATTACTATCTTTTTCTTCAAGTGCAATTTGTAAACAAATACTATCAGTTTGAATTAATTCTAAGCGTGAAGATTTAAAAGTTTGTAACAAATTTTCAAATCTTCTAGTAAGATCATGACGTGGATCTTTATCAATAGTTGCAGCATTTAAATCAACAAGTAAATATTTTAATCACATTTTTTTCATACGTCATATAGTTATTTCAGGATCTTTATTATAAAAATATTTATCAAATTGAAAAATTAAACTATCATCATAATATCTGTTTCTATTATTTGAAATAAAGTAAGTTAAAAATGTTCAAATTCTGTAAATACCATCGTTATTTTGTATTTCTTTTGGTGGATATAAAACTAGTTTATAAATTTTATTTAGAATATTTTTTACTTCAGTTTTTATTGTAATTTCTGTAGTTGAATCTGCTCAAAGTTTTTGTAGATCCTGATTTCAAAATTGTTTCAAAATTGATTCTAATCTTCATAAAGTTAATTTATCTCAAGAGTTATCTAAAATAATTTTTTTTATTATTTTATTTTTTATTTCTGACACAATTTCATTAACTATTTTATCTTGATTACTAATATTTAAAGTTGCGAGAATTGTAAAATAATCTGGATGACTGTTAAAAATTCATTCTTCTTGATTTACAATTCAGGCTTTAAATTCATTAAATCATGCATTTTTTAAATTATTAAATCAATGAGGATATGATGATTTCAAAAAATAAATACTTACAATAGTAAACAATACAATACTTCAAAGCAATCTAAAAATATTAAGTTTTTCATTACTTGTATCTTCTTGTGTTATATAATATCATCATGCAAGTATTATTAATAAAAATGAAAAATACATTACAATTCAGTACCATACAATACCATAAGCTGCTACTACAAATATAAGAACATAAATTGTAATAAAAACTATGTTAAGTTTAAAAATTTGACTTATTTTATCATTTTTTAATCAGTAAATGAAATATATAAGGATTAATAAGAAAAATGCAACTATAAAAATATATCATCCTGGTAATTGTTGTATAGCAAAAAAATCTGTTAGTAATTTTGAAGTTGGAGAATAAAAGAAATACAAAAATTCAAAAATAATTCACAATATAATTCAAAAAGTTCAGACTACATTTTTAAAGTTTAAGAAAATTAAAATTAAAGGTATTAATGCTAAAAAGATATAAGTAATCTCTGTATATTCTCAGGATTGATTAGATTGAAAGGTTAGGTTTAATGGGAGTTTAAGATAATTATTTATTCCATCTTCATATCAAAAATATCTTCCAAGATCTTCATTTTGAGTTTTTCAGCTAGAAGAGGTAGCTTCTACTTTAAATTTTTCTTCAATTTTATTCAGCTCATCTTGAGAATAGATTTTTGTATAATCTTGAAAATATATCGGAGCTTTTCAGTTTAAAATATTTACTATTGATATATTATTTCAAGATTCAGAGACATTTTTAATAAGCCAAGTAGAAGTTCCTAAAAATATTCATGTAGAAAAAATAAGAGTAAGAATAAAAGCTTTTTTTAAAAATTTAAGATTATATTTGTAAAAAGTATAACTAAAAAGAATAATTGATATTATTATACAAAAAATAAATACGTTATTTAATAAAAAATCATTATCTTTTGGATAGTTTATATTAAGATAACTCCAAAGTTTTAGTTTTGTAAAAATTGCTATAAAAGCGAAAAAATATCATAAAAATCAAGAAAAACCAATATTAATATAAAAAATTACTCAAATAATACCTAGTATTAACATTAAAGTCGTAAATTTTATTGAAAATGCAAGTCAAATTATAATTCAGATTATAAGCATATATACCAATTTTTCTTTTTTATCGAAAAAGTTTGAGATTCAATTATTTGATTTAAAAACAGAAGTTATTTTAAGAAAGAAATTTAAGAATTTATTATTTTCAATTTTCAATTTTCAATTTTCAATTTTTTCATTTTCTTCAAATCAAAGATATTTCAATGATAAATAATAAGTTAAGTAAAGACCTATTATACTTATAAAAAATAATCAAGGATCAAGTTTCATATCTTTTGCTTGCTGAAAAATTACCATCGGCATACTATAAAATACTGCAGCTCAAAGTAGAGGTAGATTTAAAAAGTTTTTTTTATCTGTTTTAAGTAATGAAGAAAAAACTATAATTAAAGTAATTATTGATAAAATTCATCATAATTGGTTCAAGAAAAATGCCTGAGGAGCACTATGAAACATATATCAAATTCAAGTTAAAACTTGCCAACTTATCATTCATACTCATTTCAAGATTTCTCAAGAATTTGCCATTATTTGAGGGAAATTCATATATACTCATAAATCATCCCATCAGATAGGCATAGGTCTGACTATATTTATAAAATTAACTCAAATTAAAAAATTTATAAAAATAAATAGGAATTCAGAAGAAAGAAGATAAAGATTTATTTGTTCAAAAATGTTTCAATTTGGCTTATGATTTGGAACCTCGATTTTAAAAGTATATAAGGATACAAAACTTTCATATAATTCTTTGTATGAAATTAAAATAAATACTATAAGTATAGTGATTACAGTCCATATATTATATAATCCGAAACTTCATAATATAATTAGAGGCGTTAAAAATAGGAAAAATCAAAGTCAAAGCGACATTAAAAACCTAAAAGCCATTTCTTCATTATTAAATCAATTGATATAGTTTAAGATTTTTTTTGCAAAACTATAAGAAATAATGGTTATTAAAAAAGGCAATATCAAAAATGTTATTATTTTAAAGAATAATACTAAACTTCAAGAAGTACCTCATATTAGATTAAAATATATAAAACTTAAGATAAATAAATTTAATAAACTATATCAAAAAATCGATAATGGAGAAAAAGATAATTTTTGATTTCAAAAATAAAGTGTAGTAAATTTGTAAATACCATAAATTATTAATATTGAAATAATATATACAGAGTATCAATCAGAAGACTCAACATGAAAAGGGACCTTGTAATATTGAATAATTAATAACCAAGATACTACTAGAAAAAGTAAAATTTTATTTAGATATAACATAGAGAGTAATATTTAAAATATTTAAAATAAAATGTGTAATTTTGTTTTTTTATTTTAGTTTTTTTATTCGTTTTAATTCTGTTACAAATAATTTAATTTCTTTTAAGTTTAATAAAATAATTGGTATTATATAAAAAAATCAAATTATCAAAATTAAAAATAAACTTTCAAGTCTGGTAGCATTTATAAAAAATTGTTTTAAAAAATAATAAAATATCAGGCATAAAATAATTGTAAATATAGCATTTTTCATGAAAAATTTTATATCAAATTTTCAAGAATATTCTTTTGTTGCTTTATTGCTCAATAAAAATAAAGGTATCCAACTAAGTCATACCGCAAGGCTTGATCAAGCGGCTCATAGAGAGTAAGTTTTAAAAAAATTTATCAAAATAATGTTTAATATTATATTTATTATTAGACCAATTCATAGAATCTTCATTCTATCTTTAACTTTTCATGTTCAAGTTAAAATCTGAAAATTTATTTGAAGTAAAAAGTTGAATACAATAAAAAAAGCTGAATATTGTAGAATTACTCATGAAAATCTAAATTTTTCTCAAAATAAAATGATTGCAATTTCTGGTCAAAATACAAACATAAATCAAGATATTATCAAAGCTAAACTTGTAAAATATTTATAAAACATTGTTTTTATAAGTTTTATTTTTTCTTCATTTTTTCAAGAATGTAAACTTGATATTACTGGAAATAAAAACACAATTATTGGTCAAGTAAATAAAAATGGTATTCAAATTATACTAAGATAATTTGAATAGTATCAAGCATCTTTTAGTCATAAAATATAAATTATAAGTTGCATATCTACTTGTCCCAAAATAGTAGCTATATTTGTAGCTATAAGTACCCAAAAAGCATATGAAAAAAGTTTAGTAAATAGTTCTTTATTATAAATGATTTTTACATCTTTTAAGTAAGGTTTGTAGTATTGAAAGTAAAAAATTAAATAACTAAACACTATACCTACTCATAATCACATATTCCAGTTCCAGGCATAATTTAATAAAGTTCACTTATCTAAAAACCAAAATCATAATGTAAAACAAAGTATTGAAAACATTCTTATAAATTCAGTTCATTTTTGGAGTTTGGTATTTTGAGTAGCTCAATAAACAGTATTTACTATTGAAAATAAATTTAATCAAACAAAAAATAAACAAAATATTTGTAAAACAGTTTTTGTTTCATTTATAAGAGCTTCAGAGTGAAAATATGATGTTGCTAGGAATCATGCTCAAAAATATATTAAAATTCAAATTAGAATACTTGTTGGAAATTGAGCAAAAAATGTATATGCAAGAATTGATTTTATTTTGGAATAATTTTTTTCTACTAAATATTTTGGTAAGAAATAATTAAGACTTTCTGTAAGTCCGAGATCATGATAAATACACAAAAGAGAAACTAGACTAATTATTCAATACAAAATTCATATTTCTTCTACTTTCAAGTCATAAGAAATAATTATTCTTACGATGTAACCTATAGGGCTAATTAAAAAAGTAAAAAAATATAACCAAAAGCCTTTTTTTATAAATTTTTCACTTAAAGATTCATTTGTATTAAGCATAGATTTAGTTTGTAAAGTTCGTAAAGTTAGAGAGCTGCATTGCAATGCGTCTGTACAAAGTCAAAAGTTAAAAAGTTTATTATCCTAAACCAGTTTTTCAAATCGGTGTAAGATCTTTTAAAGGTTTGGTTAATATAAAACTTTAATTAATTATATTAATGTTTTTATTTTAAACATAAGGAATTTTTTATCTCACTTCGTTAAATTTGAAATGACAATTAATGAGTAAAAGATATTTTTTTAATTTCATACTGATTCATTGATTTATTTCTGCATCTAAAGATTATAACCTCATCATTTTATGTCAGAAAAAACTAATCAATCTTTAAAAGTTATAACTCTTTTTTTGAAATCATTAACGATTCTATCATCATGTGTTGCTAAAATAATTGTTTTTCATACATTATTTAATTCTAGAAGTATATTCATAATTTCTTTAGCATTATAAATATCAAGATCTCAAGTTGGTTCATCTCATATGATTATTTCTGGATCATGAATCAATGCTCTTGCTATAGCAATTCTTTGAGCTTCTCAACCAGAAAGGGTATTAATAAAAACATCTTTTTTATTTAAAAGTCAAACTTGAGATAAAACTTCAGGAACACGTTGCATTATTTTTTTATCACTATAACCGCAGACCTCCATTGCAAAGGCTACATTTTCTCTAACTGTTTTACTTTTTAAAAGTTTATAATCCTGAAAAATAACTCATATTGATCTTCTATATTTTGTAAGTTCTTTTGACGGAAATGAATATATATCATTTCATTTGAAATCAAAAACTTTTCAAGATTTAGGTTTTAAATCTCAAATAAGACATTTTATAAAACTAGTTTTTCCTGATCAAGAATTTCAAATTAAAAAAACAAATTCTCAAAGATCTATATTAATATTAACATTTTTTAATATATTTCTATTTCAATATGAAATAGTGAGATTTTCTGTATACATGCTATTAGTTAAAAGTTAAAAGTCAAAAGTTAAAAAAATTAAAAGTAATGTGTCATTCCCTTGAAAACGGTGCTCCATCATGATTAAAAGTCAAATATTAGTACAAAGTACAAAGTATTTTATATTTTGATCCATTGTAGCATTGATTCTTTTTCGTATTTCATAATATTGAAAAAATCTTTTTTGTAAAAGAATTTTTGCATTTGCATCAAGTTTTAATATAATTCAAACGTTTACTTAAACAGTAATATATATAATATTTAATTTTTGTATTATGGATATATCAAATTTATATATTTTTGAATGACTTTCAAAGCAAGAAATATCATATTTTTTATTAATGGCTCAAATTAAAAAGTTTAAAAGATGAAGTGTTATTATATCTGAGTGAGAACGTTCAGATGATATGGCATATATAATTAAATCATGATCAGTTAATGTATTTATGAAAGGTAAACAAATAGCAACGATAAATGAAGGAGATATTTTTTGAGAATTAGCCTTGATAGCGAATGAACCAAGAATAGCAACAGTTAAAGCAGCAGAAGATTTGGAAGTAATGGTTTTTATAAAAGAAGATTTTATGATGCTTTATAAAGAATCATGAAAATATGAAGATATAAAAAGGAAAATTTTAAATAGAATTAAGAGTAATTTTTATAATGAAAAAAATAAAATAATATAAGGTTAAAAGATTAGTACAAAGTTAGAGACGTATTGCAATACGTCTGTACAAAGTTATCAAGTTATCTAGTACAAGGTAAAGGCAAAAGTCAAAAATTAGAAATAATATTTGTAGAAAAAAGATATTGTTTTTATATATTTTATTATATTTCTATATATCCTATAATTTAGTTTGCAATTTTAAAAAATATCTATATATTACTGCACGTGTTAATCTGGTGTATTTTCCGGATTAATCATTTTTATTTTTTAAAAATACTTTCTTATGAAAAGAAAAGAAAAAAAAGAAGTTATGGAGAAATTTGCTCTTCATAAATGAGATACTGGTTCTCCAGAAGTACAAGTTGCTATTCTTACTGAAAGAATAGAAAATCTTAAAAAACACCTTGAATTGCACAAAAAAGATAATCATTCTCGAAGATGAATTATGCTTATGGTAGCGAAAAGAAGAAAACTTCTTAATTATCTTAAAAGAAAAGATAATACAAGATATGAATGAGTACTTGATAGACTTAAATTAAGAAAATAATTGCAAGATATTAGGTTTATTAATTCATTTTAATAAATAAAAAAGTTCAATCGTTTTGATTGGACTTTTTTAGTAATCTGATTGGTCACGTCCGGACATGATAAGGAAAAAATTTTGAAACTTAATTAAAATATATATAATTTCCATATTGTTGCATTTCCTTATTTTAACAACTTCTATAT
>CAZFLS010000003.1:0-20123 GCA_964518815.1 uncultured Candidatus Peribacteria bacterium | reverse complement strand
GTTTTAATAGCTTGATTATTAAGTATTTTACTTTTGATTTTAATTTATTTTGTTTCTTTAAGATTATCTAAATTAACAATTGAACCTATAGAAGAAGCAAATAAAATGCTTTCTGAATTTAATCATAATGTAGCTCATGAATTAAAAACCCCGATTGCTATTTTACAAAGTAATATTGAATTATCAGAAGCTATTTGAGATTTTAAAGAATTTAGCTTATCATCAAAAGAGGAATTAAAAAACATGGAATCAATTATAAGTTCTTTGCTTTTTTTGAGTGAAAATAGAGATGTGAAGAATTTAGAAGATATAAATTTAAATGATTTTATAAAAATTATTTTTGAAAAGATCAAAATTTTATATAAAAAAAGTAAAATAACATATGAAATAAATTGAGATTTTAATATTAAATGAAACAAAGATCTTATATATTTACTTTTAAAAAATTTAATAGAAAATGCCTTTAAATATTCTTCAGCAAAAAGTGTAATTTCAGTTAATATAAATAAGAAATATTTAGAGATAATAAATAAATGAAATGTAATAGATAAATCCGATTTAATTCATATTTTTGAACCATTTTATCAGATAGAAAAATCTAGATCTAATTCTTGATTTTGATTAGGGCTTTCTATTGCAAAAAAAATAGCTATATCACATGATTGGAAAATTAGTTTTGAATCTAAAAATTGAATTAATAAAGTAAAAATAGTTTTTTAATTAAAAATTTTTTTAACTAATTTTTCTACCATTTTTGCGAAGTGAGAATCTTTTATTATATACCTAAAAAATCAAAAGTTATAAATTAGTACAAAGTTATCTAGTACAAGGTAAAGTTAAAAGTCAAAAAAATTTCTAATATCTAATTACTAAAAATCGAAAAGTCAACAATTAATAATTACTGATTTACCGAAGAAAGAAGAAAATTATAGGTATAACAAAAAGATTATTAATCAAAATTCAATCTAAATTATAGATCAAAAAATGTATGATAGAAAAAATTATCTGCGTTTTTTGTGTAAATTTAAAAATTGTGTTAGTATTACATCTGAGTAAAATTTAGTTTTTTGATTTTTTGCTTTTTAGAAAAATAATTTGAAACAAATATATTATTAATTTAATTTTATGAAATCAAAGAAAAATATACTTTCCGAAAAACAAAATAGTATTGATATAGATAGAAAATTTTTGATTGATATTGAAAAATTTTTAAAAGCATTAGAAAATAAAGAAATAAGTATAGAAACACGTAAAATTGTGATGCAATGATATACAAATATTTGAAAAAATGGCTCTGAAGAAAGAATTAGAATGACAAAGAATTTGCTTACAAATATTTCTAAATTTTTTATAGAAACCAAATCTGAATTTGATGAAAATTGATCTAGAGAAAAAACAAAAGAAGGTTTATCTCAAAAAGAATTTAATAAAAAGTGGAAAAAGTTAGAAAATAAAACAAGAATTGTAAAGAATAGATTTAAAATAATTTATCCTGAAAATAATAAATTAGAGTTTTATCTTGATGTTTTTACTAAATGAAAATTAAAAGGTCTTGTTACAATTGAAACAAGACCGGTAAGCACTAAATACAAAAAGGATTTTAAAAAATTTAGCATTAACAATATTAATTGGCTTAAACAAGAATTAGAAAATAATGATTTTAAAAATGTTAATCTTGTTCAAAAATGACTTCCAGAGTGGACCCCGATAATAGTTTGAAATATAAAAACACTAATAAATAATATAATTACATTATCAAATTCTTCTTCTCTTTTATAATAAAAAAATATATAATATCAAAATTTAAAGTAGATTTAAAGTTAGGATTTATTCTATAACTCTTATTTAATTTAAGTGTATAATAAAATATATGAAAAAGTATTTATCTGTAAAAAAAATTATAATATTTGTTATTATAGTTTGAATTTGATATTCCATTTATAGTTATTATTTTAGCTCAAATACTAAGACTGTTACTATAACAAAAGAATATAAAGTATCAACATGAAGTATAGAAAACTCCATAAAAATTACATGAAAGGCTGCTATTGTAGATGAACAAACGCTTAAATTTAATCAGGTTGGTAAAGTTGCAAAATTATATTTCAAAAATTGAGATAGTGTAAAAAAATGACAACTTATAGCGGAACTTAATAAAGAAGATATTAATAGTACAATAAAACAGGCAGAATTATCTTTGAGTGATGCAAAAATTAAATTAGCAGATTTACTCAATTGACCTCAATATAAGGATATTTTAAATTGAGAGAATAATGTTAAAACTGCAGAAAATAAAATATTAACACTTCAAAATGATTTATCTATTCTACAAAATAATACTATTCCTCAATACCAAGATAAATATCAAAATGATATGAGGGATTTTGATAATCAAATTACCTTAAAAGAAAATGCTATAAAAAATAATGAGAATGACATAAAAAATAGTGAACTTAAACTTATTAATTTAAAAAATGATCTTGTGGCTTTAGAAAAAACAGAAGAAAAGTGACTTACTGATTATAATGTCGATCTTAATAAAACTTTAAATGATGCTTATATTAATGCTAAAAAACAATTAATAGATTTAGAAAATTATTTATATAATACAGATCAAATTCTATGAGTAAGTGACATGAACAAAAACAAAAATGATTCTTTTGAAATGTACATTTGATCAAAAAATAGTTTTATTAAAATTCAAACTGAAAATGATTGGAGAGATACTAATATCCTTTTTTTGGAAATTAAAGAAGAATATAATAAATTACCAACAAATATTCAAGATTCTGAAAAAATAATAACCTTTCTGAATAAATTATTATCATGCTATGATAAAGCGATTAATTTATGAAAAGATTGACAAGAAATGATGAATAACAGTATAATTTCTTCCAGTTTTTCTCAAAGTGATATAGATAGTAAAACTTCTGTTTTTAGCTCAGTTACAAACTCTTCTCAATCTGGTTATTCTACAATTAAAACAACAATTACAACTATTCAAAAATTAACAGATCCTGAATTAAAAAAAACCTTAAGTGAAAATGCTATTAATTCGAAAAAACAATCAATTGCAGATGCAGAACTTGCTTTAAATAAAATAAAAATTGATAATACGATTCAATATCAAAATGACTTAAATAAATTAAAATCAGATAAGGAATATGCTACAAAAACTTATGAATCTCAAATGAAAAATTATGAATCTCAAATTACACAAAAAAATCTAGATATTGAAAGTGCAAAAAATAGTTTGAATTATACAAAAGAAAGTTTGAAGATAATTAAAGCTGGAGCTACAACTGTAGAATTATCACAAGCAAGAAATAATGTAACAAAGCAACAATTATCACTTGAAAATGCTCGTAAAGGTCTTGATAAATATGAGCTTGTAGCTCCTTTTGATGGTACTATAAGAAAAATAGATTTTAAGGTTTGAGATAATCTTATAGCTGACGAACAAAAATATATTTATGTTGAAAATCCTAATTTGGTTAAAATTTCTGCTACCCTTGATCAACTTGATATCGTAAAAGTTTCTATTGGCCAAGAAGCAAAAATAGTTTTTGATTCCTATCCAGATAAAGAGTTTATTTGAAAAATAAATGAAAAAGATTCTACCCCAGCAGTAACGTCTTGAGTAACTTCTTATAGTATTACAATAACTCTTGATAAATGAAAAACTGATATATTTAGTTCAATGACTGCAAAAGTTTCTATAATAATAGAAAGTAAAAAAATATTTTAATTATACCTGCTTCTTATGTAGAAACAGTTTCAGAAACATCCAGTACTATTGGAGATAGTTCTTTATCTTGAACAGGATCTTCGGAAATAAAATATGTGATTGTTAAGGAAAATTGAAAAGAAGTAAAAAAGGAGATAGCTTTATGAATTACAGATGATGCTAATATAGAAGTTATAGAATGATTAAGTTTATGAGATACAATAATTAAAAAAATAACTTCTACAGTTTCTACTAGTGCAAGTTTATTTAATGGTCCGGGAGGAAATAGAAATTCTAGTAGTAGTAATAATAGTCGTAATAGTTCAAATTCATCTTCAAAAAATAATAATATTTGAGGAGGAGATAATTGACCTCCATGAATGTAATAAAGAAACTTGTTTTTTACTTTCTTATTTATAGTTGTATGAAAAAAATATTTATAATAATTACATTATTTATTTTAAGTACAGTTCTTGTATCGTGTAATAATTCTTTTAATCGTCAGTCTGAAAAATGAAAATGAATGTGAAGATGATGAAAACAAGATACAAGTGATATAATAAGACTTAATCATAGATGAAAAGATAAAATGTGACAAAAATTTGGTTCTTGATCTAGAATGTGAAGCTGAAATTTTATGGATAGATTTCCAACATTAACTAGTGAAGATAGACAAAAATTAGTAGAAGCCATGGAAACAAAGAGATCTTGAGATAAAACAAAATCTGAAGAAATAATGAAAGATTTAAAAATAAAATATCCAGATGTTTTTTCTTGAAGTATGATGATGTGATGATGAAGGAATTTCGATCAAAATTAAAATTGAAATTAAAAAAATAATTTAAATTCAAATGAAATCAGAAAATATAATAAAAATGACCTGAATTAGAAAAACTTACACTATATGAACTGAAGAGTTGGAAGTTCTTAAGTGAGTAGATTTTGAGTTAAACAAATGAGAATTTGCTTCAATAATGTGAGAAAGTTGAAGTGGAAAATCGACACTTATGAATATAATTTGAATGCTTGATAATCCTACAAGCGGCACTTATTTTTTTAATTGAATAGATATTTCTACAGCAACAGATGATGAACAAGCTCTTTTTAGAAGAAAAAATATAGGTTTTATTTTTCAAAATTATAATTTATTAAAAAAAACAACTGCTATCAAACAAGTAATGCTTCCACTTATTTATCAATGAGTACCTGCTAAATTAAGAAAACAAATGGCAATTGAAGCTTTAATTAAAGTTTGATTACAAGATAAAATTAATTCTTATCCTAGTGAAATGTCTGGTTGACAACAACAAAGAGTGGCTATTGCAAGATCAATTGTCACAAATCCACTTTTAATTCTTTGAGATGAACCGACTTGAGCACTAGATAGTAAAACTTGACATGATGTAATGGAAATAATATCTAAATTAAATGATGAATGAAAAACAGTTCTTATTATCACTCATTCTGTAGAAGTTAATAGATTTGCAAAAAAACATATTTTTATAAAAGACGGGATAATAGTTGATTCTTCTATAAAACTGGATAAATCAATTAAATAATTTCTAATTACTAATTACTAATTTTTAAACAAATGACTAATGTTAAATGATTTAATGTATAATTTTTTATTATTATGATTAGTTTAAATATTAGAAATTTGAAATTTTATTAGAAATTAGTAATTAGGCATTTAATAGAATTTATTTAATAAAACTACAATAATTAAACTTTAAATCATTAGTTAAAATAAATATGCCATTAATAGAATATATATCTTCCGCAATATCTGCACTTTTGAGTAATAAACTTAGATCTTTTTTAAGTATGCTTGGTATTGTTATATGAGTTTTTTCAATAATTACAATGCTTGCCATTTGAGAAGGTACTTCATCTTCAATAGTGGACAAATTTAATAGTATGTGAGCCAATCTTATTACAGTTTCTCCTGGAAGATCTAATAGTTCAAGAGTTTGAGCAATTCAATGATGATGATCAACGAGTGATCTTATTAATGATGATTTTGTAAATTTTATTTCTTCTATTCCTTGAGTAAAAAATGTTTCACCTACAGTTACTACTTCAAAACAATTTATTTACTGAACTTATAATACTAATTCAAATATTGTAGGCGTACAAAGTATTTATAAAGATGTTAAGTGAATCTCATTATCTAATTGAAGATTTATAACAAATGAGGATGTTGCAAATAATAAAAAAGTTGTTGTTTTATGATATACAATCACTAACGACGCCTTTTGATCTTGATCTGTAGATCCTATAGGTAAAGAGATTAGATTAGAAAATTGAATTTATACTGTAATTTGAACTCTTCAAGATAATTCTCAAGCAAATAGAAGAGTGTTTTTACCTATTAGTACAGTAATGAATAAAATAGTGTGAACACACTATTATTCCTCTGTTGATATTGAAGTAGATGATTCTACAAAAACCGATATTTATCAAACATATATAAATAATGAATTGCTTAAATATACCAAAACAACAAATTCTGATAATGCACCCTTTTCTATAAACTCAATGTCAGAAATGTTAAGTTCAATTACAGAAGTGACTGGTACAATGACAATGTTTTTAGCTTGAATTGCGACAATATCTCTTCTTGTATGATGAATTTGAGTAATGAATATAATGTTAGTTTCGGTTACAGAAAGAACAAGAGAAATTGGTATTCGTAAAGCAATATGAGCGACAAGAATTGATATATTGCTACAATTTCTTATAGAAGCTTTAATAATAAGTGTTGTTGCTTGATGTATATGAGTTGCCTTAAGTTTTGTTATAGTAAATGCAATAAAAAGTTTTTTAACGGCCGTTATAACTACAAATTCAATATTATTATCATTTGGAAGTGTTGTTATGATTTGAATAGTTTTTGGTATTTTACCAGCAAGAAAAGCAGCAAGTTTAAAACCAATAGATGCACTAAGATTTGAATAATAATCTACTTTGTTTCTATAATAAAATTTGATTTTCCCTAAAACTAAAATATAATACACGTCATAAATTTCTAATTACAAATTTCTAATTTCTAATAAAATTTAAAATTATGAAAAAATCTAAAAATATTTCTAAACTTTATTCTGTTGATGAAGTTATTGCTCATACTGATAATACGATAGAAATTGCTGGAAATCGCTTACAAAAAAAGGTACAGTCTTATTCTTTTATACATGTAAAAAATGAAGATAATCTTATTTCAAGATAATTGTCTTGAGACTATTGATAGATATATTGATAAATATGAGGAATATTTTTTTAATCTGTTTACAAATACTGGTATTTTTAATGAAGAAACAATACGAGAAAATTATGTTAGAGAAGCAAAAAACAGAAGGAATAGTATTATTGATTTAATTATTAAAACACTTTCTACTGATTTAGTATTTGGTCGTACATTAGATAATACAATTTTTATTTCATGGAAATCAAAAATATTATTTATTGCTTGGGAAGATAGGTGAAATAAGAGAATTTTAACAGATTTAATAATTTATGATAATTAAAAAAATTTCTAAATTATAAATTTCTAATTTCTACCACTTTTATTTATTTTGAAAAATTTTAATGAACAAACGAAAATTTACTTAATTATTTTATATAGTAAGTCTTGTATAAAGGTGATTAATTAACTAAATTTAAATAATCACTGTAATTTAATAGTAGCACAATATAGAGTTTTCTAGGTGATGAATTGTTACTTTTAATCTATTACTGTTTTTATTTTGCTTTTTAAAAAAATAGGTTAAACTATCACGTGTTTTTTATAATCATGTGTTTTTATGATTTTAATTTTTAATTTAATAATATGAAAATATTAATTTTATTTACTGTTTTTTTCTTTGCTTTTTTCTTTGTTTTTTATACTTCGGCACTTGCTTATGATCTTACGACTCAAGATAATTTGCTTATTACAAAAGCATCAAACAAAATAAATTGATTAATACAACAAAAATGAGAAATCTATAGAGACAAATATATTCAAACTCTAAATAATTTTTTAATCAAAAAAAGTGATAATGAAAGATTAAAAGCTGTTATTAAAGGGGTGATAAATAACTTGCATGTTTCTAATAATATGAAAATTATAAAAAGAGATGAAGTTGGCGATGAATATAAATGGAAATTGACGGACATATTTAAAAATGAGGTAGAAATCGAAGATAGTATAAAAACTGCTAAAGAATTGATAATTAAATTAGGTGAATATAAATGAAAATTAAGTGATGATGCAAAACTTTTGGAATATCTTAAATTAAATAGTGAATTTAATAAGGATAATGATAGAAGATATGGATATTCAGACTTGTGAGAATCACTTAATATAAAAGATGCTAAAATTAGTGAATTAAGTCAAAAATTCAATTCTGTTTATTTAGAATACCAAAAAAGCACTGCTTTTTTTGGTGTAGAAGTGAAAATTTTTAGTGATGATAAAATTGCTTCAATAATAAAAAATCCAGATTTTAAAGAATATAAAAATATATTTGAGCAAATTCAAAAACAAAAATCCCATATTTTATCTCAAGATCAGGAAGATATTATTGCTGCGTTATCTGATTCATATATTTGATTTAGTACAACATATTCAAAATTAATTGATGGAGATATTATTTATCCACAGATAATCGATCCAGAATGAAACAAAATTTCTACAAATTATATAAATATGTATTCTACATGGCACAATGCGAATAGAGAATTTAGAAAAAATTATACAGATAAATATTATAATACATACAAATCATATAAAAATGTATTAGGAGCGTTAGCTGTATCTAATTTAAAAGAAAGTTCTGCTTATGCAAAAATAAGAAAATATGATAGTGTATTGCAATCAAAATATCAAAAAAATGATTTATCTGTTGATATGTATGATAATTTAATCAATATTACAAGACAAAATTTGGGCGTTTTTCATAGATACCTTAAAGTAAGACAAAATTATTTATGATTAGATAAAACTCATTATTATGATACATTTACTCCGATAGAAAATAATGTAAAAAATTATTTTACATATAAAGGATCACAAGAAATAATACTTAAATGATTATCAAAATTATGAAAAGAATATTTATCCGGGATAACAAAGGCTTATGAATCAAATTGGATAGATGTGTATTCATGAGAAAACAAAACTTGATGAGCATTTTGTTATGGTTCATTTTCTATACATCCATTTGTACTTTTAAATTTTAATAATACTTATGATGATGTTAGTACTATGGCTCATGAATTATGACATGCTATGAATTTTTATTTTATTTCTGAAAAACAACCTTACAATTTAGCTGAAATAATTTTTCCTGTAGAGGTTCCTTCGATTGCAAATGAACTAATAATATTAAGGTGGCTTGCAGATAATGCAAAATCTGATAGAGAAAAATTATTTTACTTGGATAGATATCTTGGATTAATATATACCAATTATTGGAGAGCTACTATGTATTGAGATTATGAAAAGCAAGTATATACCAAAATTTGGAATAATGAACCAGTTACAGTTGAAACTCTAGAAAAAATATTTCAAGATTTATTTAAAACATATTATTGACCAGATTTTGCTTATGATGATTATTTAGATATAGAATGGGCGATTAAACCACACTTTTTTAATCCTTACTATACTCATGAATATGCTATATCTGCAGCTGCAGCAAATAAAATTGCAACAAGTATAAATAATGAAGAACAATGATTTACACAGAAATATATTGATTATATTAGTTCTTGAAAAAGCCGAACACCAAATGAACTTCTATCAAAAATTGGTATAGACCTTACTAAACCAGAATATATAAAAAGTGTTGCAGAAACACAAACTAAAATTTTAGATGAAATGGAAGAAATTATCTCAAGAATTAATAAGAAATAATTTTTTATAATAGGCTTTTAGATGTCTATAAATTTTTATTTTGATTAAAAATTTATTTAAATATAATGACTTTAGTTATTATTAAGTTTTCCTTAAAATGGTAATGCTTATTTTTCTTTTTTTGGCAATTATAACATCTATTGCCACTATTTTTATAAAGAAACAAAAAAATAAAGAAACAATACTTATAACAATAATTTCTTGCTTATTTTTATTTAATGTTTGATTTTGAGGTATATTATCTTTTTTTGCTCATACTTTTATGGCAGATAAGACTGCAATTGGCATAGGTTGGCCTATATGAAATCCATTTCAATATGAAGTTGCAGTTACAAATCTTGCTTTTTGAATTTTGGGAATATTTTGTTTATGGTTTAGATGAAATTTTTGGCTTGCTACAGTAATCGGTTATGCTGTGTTTTTATTTTGAGCAGCTATAATCCATATAAGAGATATATTATTAAGAGATAATATGGCAGAATACAATTCTTGAATAATTCTTTATGTTGGAGATATTTTATTGCCTTTAATACTTTTAATATTAGTTATTTTTTATTTAAATTTAAATAAAAACAAAGGCAAATAAATTTTAAATTTTATAAAAGATTCTCATGATGAAATCAAAATCATTTTTTTTAAAAAATTTCTATTTATTAGCACTAATTATAATTTTTTTAATTATTATTTGGACCCCTTTTTTGGCAAAATGAATTAGTTTTATCAATGAAGAATATACTGAATTTATAATTTTGATATTATTGTTACCCTTATTTTATATAACTAATCTTTTATATAAAAAAGAATCCGAATATTATGAACAGCAGATTGTTAATCTTAACAAAAATGAAAAAATTTTAAAAGAAAGACTTAGTGATTCTTTTCAATATATTGGTAGTTTGAATGTTCAATTGCAAGAATTAGAATCTATTTTTACATCGATAGATAAATATCCGACAAGCTGGCAAGAAATGAAAAAAACATTAAAATATTTAACAGAAAAAATTTTAAGTTTAACAAATGTTGAATGGGTTTTTTTGCGAATACTTGATATAGCAGACATAAGAACTTTATCAGAAGTTTGTATTTTTCGTGATCAAAGTAAGATGAATATTATAAATATTTCCAGTAATGATCTTATAGGTAAAAAAATTTTTGATGATTATAGTGTTATATCATCTACCGATAAAACTTTTATCATAAATACCTTTTGTATTATTCCTACAAAAACAATTAATCGTGAACAAAGAATTATTATTGAAGCTATAGTTAATCAGGCAGAAATGTTATTTATTATATTTTATCATTCTAAAAATTTTAAAAATCAAAAGTAAGGATAGTTAATAATAGTCGCAAGTTACAAGTCAAAAGTAAAAAGTCAAAAGTTTAAGATTAGTATAAAGTACAAAGTTACAGACGTATTACAATACGTCTGTACAAAGTTATCCAGTACAAGGTAAAAGTCAAAAATAATATGTCATCCTCGCGAATGTGGGGATCTACATTGTATTTCATTTTTAAAAGTCAAAAGTCTAAAATTAGTACAAAGTACAAAGTTATCAAGTTATCTAGTACAAGGTAAAAGTTAAAAGTGAAAAAAATCGTTTTTTTTCTGTCATTCTTGCGAAGCGAGAATCCCTTATAATAGATTCAAGAAAAATTCTAATTATATAATAAATTTTTCATTTGAAATTTTATTAGAAATTATAAATTGGGAATTAGAAATTATACTGTATCTATATCTCAAAAAATGTATGGCAGTAAAAAAAGAGCTAATTTTTTGCTTTTTTTTTTGATTTATGTTTTAATGTATACAGATTAAATGTATACAGATTAAAAGTTTAATAATTTAAGAATATAGGAATATAAGGAATTAAATATGTTTAGTTTGATTCAAAAATATATAAAGTGCAACAGAAGGAATATAAAAAAGAACATCCGAACCACTTATATTAACCCAACAAATGAAATGATTTCAAGTATAATTTCAAATCTAAAAACCATCTACAATTTTTTTGATAGATTTTTTGCCGATAAGAGAACCTGGAAAATAATCTCAATCTCTCTATTGTGTATTTTTGTATTTAAAGATTTTGCATGGGCAGGGGATACAACAAAAACATGAACAGATGTAGCAAATTGAACAATAGAATTATTAAATTGATGAATTTTTGTAATATGTCTTATAGCTCAACCTCTTGTAATGCTTATTTGATGGTTACTTTCTCCAGATTGGACCTTTTGAGATATATTTTGACTTAGATGAATTTTACATCAAATGTGGGTACTTATATCAAATATTGTTTATATAGTTTTTGCATTTATGCTTATAGCAATAGCATTTATGAATATTTTTTCAGAGAATAAAGATTATGCAATCAAAACGGCCTTACCTAAACTTGTAGTGGGTATAATAATGGTTCCTTTTACGTGGTTTATAGTAAGTGCTACTTTGAGTGTGAGTAATTTACTTACAGCATCTGTAATATCTCTTGCTGCTGATTCTATACAATCTCAATGATGATTAAAAGCCGATATTTTTGATGAAATAAAAATACCAAAAACAGTAATTATTGATTTAACTGAAAAAAATGGAAAAGAAAAAGGTGATGTTATTTCTTGAGCAGAAGGAGAAAATATTACATTAAGAGAATTAATGAAAAGTCAAAAATGAGGAGCCTATAATCTTATTCCGTTTTATGCTTATTGAATATTTAAAATTCAAGATTTAAAAGTATTAACTGATAATCAACTTATTTGAGGCATTAACAAAGTTTGAGATGTTTTAAAAAAATTAACTTTTGCAATTTTATTTGCTATCATATTTTGTGTACTTGTTATTGCAATCGCTTTTGCACTACTTACTCGTATTATATGGCTTTGGCTTTTTGCAATATTTTCTCCTTTATTTGCACTGTTTTTTTTCTTTTGAAAATGACTCAAATGAGGCTTGGCAGAACTAGAAAAAAAGATGTGAATAATGTCTTTTATATCTCTAGCTATGGTACCAGTATATGTAGCTGCTGCTTTATCTTTCGGACTAATATTTTTATCATTAGCAATGACTCCTGGTAGTTCTAGTTGATCCAAGAGTGATATTGTTGAGACTGCAGATTGTTGAGATAAAGAATGACCTTGTCAGCAATTTTCAATGTGATGATTTTCATTACAAATTTGGTGAAATTGGAATAAATCTGATTCATGATGAACTTGAGGTGCTGCTGCTAGTATTTTTGACTCAGCAAAATGAATGATATCAAATGTAATAATAAATTTTATAGCTTTAATAGTATTATGGCTCGCCGTAATGGCTGCATTAAATGCTAATGAAATTACCAAAGGTGCTGTCAAACCAATAGCCGAATTTGGCAACTCCATCTGAAAACTTATGCTCGATGCTCCGAAATATATACCACTTAAGATACCATGAACTGATGGAAAGAGTATTAGTTTAGCGGGATTATGAAATTTGTGAGAACAAATGAGAACAACTATTTCAAGCAGGGCTTTATGAGATAGTACAGAACTTGGTCAAAAATTTTGAAATGCTTTAGCAAATGCGACATGATTACCTCTTAATACTGTTACAGATGCACTTAGTAATTTAAATAAAGCTATGCAAGATTCAAGGGTTACATGAGCATTCAAATCGAATGATAAAAATACCAAAGATGATGCTATGCATTTAATTTTATCTAGTACATGACCAGTTAAGTGAGAAGAAGCAATAACTCAACAACAAATTAGACATAAATTAGCAGATGCTATTGGTCAAATTTATAATTTAAAGCCAGATGAAGTTAAAAAATTGCAAGATGCTAGTACCAAAGACAAATTTAATTCAGAATTTAGTTCTATTATGAAAGGAAAAAATACAGAAGATTTCAAACAGGTAACCGATATTGTTTCACAAATATGAGCATGATCTGAAATCCCAGAAACAACTAAAATAGTTACTAAACCTAAAGACATAAAGGCTACAGTCGTTCCTGATAGTACAAAAGTAAAAATAGATGTCACATGAGATATAGATAAAACAGAACATCATTCTACTAATAAAACTGATACAGAAATTGATTTGAGTAATTTAAAATTAAATTTTAATAAATCATGAGAAATTATGAATGATGAAGGCAATAAAAATAAAATAATAGAGGCAATAAAAAAATCTTTAGAACAAAAAGTTAAAGATACAAATACTTTAAAGATTGATAATATTGCAGATACAATAATTAAAACATATAAAAATCCAACACCACCAGCAGTAGGAAGACAATAATATCTATAAATCCTAATTTCAAGTCTGGACGTGAGAATCTGGAAGCAAAAACCCCCAATTTTGTTGGGGGTTTTTTGGTAGATTACGTCCGGACGCGAGTCCGGACGTAACGGATCTAGATAGAAGTTTAAAATTAGTCAAGTCCGGACTCGCGTCCGGACTTGACTATAAATTTTCCTACTTTTTTCAGTTTTTTTCTTTTGAGGTTTGAATAAGTTGGTAGCGTGAAGATTAAAGTTTAGGATAACTTCAAATTCACGTCCGGACGCGAGTCCGGACGTGATAAGCCATTTATCATTTAAATTATTATATTATGCCGATTAGAGATATCGTATTAAAAGAAAATAGTTTTTATCATATTTATAATAGGTGATTAAATAAGAAAAATATTTTCTTAAATTCTAGTAATTATGAACGTTTTTATCTTTCAATAATTAGGTATTTGCAAATATATACTTGAATTCGGATATTATCATATTCTTTTTTGCCAAATCATTTTCATCTAATTCTTTTAAGTGTTATTTCTGGTAAAGAAATATCTGATTTTATGAGAAAAATACAACAATCCTATGCTATTTATTTTAAATTAAAACATTTAAATTCAAGTCCGGACTCGAAATGAAAACCAGTATTTGGATGAAGATTTAAAGCAAAATTAATTTCTAATGAAGATTATCTTTATCAGTGTCAGGCCTATGTAAATTATAATGCAGTCAAACATAAAATAGTGACTAATGTTTTTGATTGGGAATATTCTAGTATCCATCAGGTATTAGGTTCTAAAATACAACAAGAAGTTATACCAATTTCTTGATATTATAAAGATATTAAGAAATTTAAAGATGTTGAATTTTTAGATTTGGAGGAGAGTTAGTCAAGTCAAGTCACGTCCGGACGCGAGTCCGGACGTGATAATCTAAATTTTTAGATTATAAAGCCTAAAACATAAAGTCTAAAGTCTAAATTCAATTTTTACTTGATTACATAAAAAAATTAGATATATTAAGCACAATATTATTTCTTAATATATTTTTTATGGTAAGAGTTGTTAGAAATAGAGAAGAATTAAGGTCTACAAATTATTCATCTTTTATTCTTCCTATCGGTATTGCTTTGGTGATAGTGATATTTGTTATAAGATTGTTTTTTTGATGATCAAGCGAAATATTAAATAAATCTTGAAATTATGTAAATATTACTCCAAATCAAGAAAAATCAGAAATTAATATTTACATGTCTTGAGATTCAAAAAAACAAATAGAATGAGTTACCAAATTATTTTCTACAGATAATAAAGTTGAGGTTGTAAGTGGAGAAGCTCTTATTACTGTCGAAAATGATAATTCAAAATTGTTTCTTGATAGATTGTGAGAGATAAAATATAACTGATTAGTTTGAGACAAACAAAGTTTTGATTTATTAAATTCTCAGCTTTGGGCAGAGGTGCAATCTCCAAATTTTGAATTTAATCTTAAAAATTTTACTGTTAATTCAGATCAAGATTCTGTAATTGCCTTTTCTCAAAATATGATGGCAAGTAATATATATGTTTTGAAAGGTGAAGTTAAAATAAAGTTAAATACTAAAAATCCTATTTCTTGATCTGTTTGAGTATGACAAAAAATGACCATACTTAATAGTGATTTAAAAAATGAAAGTTTAAAATTAACTGATAAAATAGAACCAATAGATGATATGTTTAGGACAGAAGATTGGTTTATTAAACATAATTGATGAAATTATATTTCTAATTCTAGTGGTAGTGGAGAAACTACAACTGGATCTTGAGGAACTTGATCTATAAATATTTTAAAAAATCAAAAATTAATTATTTTTACATATCCAGAAGATGAGGCTTCTATAGAAGGGGATAGTGTTGATTTTGAGGGTAAGATTGTTAGTGATAATGTTTCTAAAATTACTTTAGATGATAAAGAAGTTTCTATAGATAGACAAGAAAAAACTTTTGCTTTTAAGGGTTTTACTCTTCGTGATGCTATTAGTAATATTGTATATAAAGTATATGATAAAAATAATGATTTACTTCTAAAATGAGTAATGTCTTTATATGCTTCGACAGTTAAAACCAAAAAACCAGAAACAGAAAAACCAACAGTTACTACATATCCTCTTTCTAGCAAAGATTTTAGTATAGTTTCACCCGTAGATAATCCTTTTAAAACAACGGAAGATATTGTAAAAATAGCATGACAAGTAAATAAATGAGCAGTTAAATATATTACTATTAATGGTTTTAGACTTACCAAATACCCTCAATATTCTGCGTATTGGTATTATTTTGCAAATAAAGACTATGGTACTATGAATGATGGTATAAATCTATACAATATTAAATATTATTGAAAAGAAGATAATCTTTTATTTGAAAGTTTATTTACAATAGTTAAAGAACCAAAAGAAGTAAAAACTGAAGAAATAAAAACTAATTCAGAAACATGAAGTACTTCTTGAACAGGCAGTTTTACTAATGGATAAAAAATAGGTGTGAAATTGTAAAAAAACTGATAATTGTCATTCCTCTGCTAGTTAGCAGAGGAATCCCTTAAACTTTAGTACTAGAATTTACAAGTATATAAATGTAAAAATATAATTTTTAGCAGATTAATAACAAATAAATTTCATGAGATATATAAGGTGCGTTATTTATTAGAAATTATACTGATCAGAAAGCCGAAGAGATTCTCACTTTGCAAGAATGACAAAGGAATAAGAATGATAGAGAAAGAAGGGATTTTCGCTTAGCAAGAATGATAGAATCATAACATTTTATAAACTTCTAACTATTCTTATGGTTAATAAAAATTGAAATTCTATAATTGAGATAATGGTAGTTCTCGTAGTACTTACGGTTTGAGTTGTGTGAACTTATGGTATTTTAAATAGTTGACAAAAGCTTGCATCTACCACAGAAAATCGCGTAAAAGCAATAAATATAGCCAGAGAATGAATTGAAGCTGTACAAAATATTCGTGATACAAATTGGATAAAATTTAGTAGCGATCATACTAATTGTTGGAAAGTATTAAATTATGACCCTCTCTGTATTTGAAATTCAAGCTCCAATATAATATCAACTTGATCATATATTCTTTTAAATAGTTGATCTTTATGGATTTTATATTGAGTTATTGTAAATCCTTCATGGAATTTTTATACTTACAAACAAAATTTTCCTGTTTATTATGACTCAAATTGATTAATATCTCAATCTGGTAGTTATTCTGTACTTTGTTCTTCCACTTTAAATAAAGATTGTTTATCAATTTTTAGTAGAGAAATTAAAATAGAAAATCCAGATAATTCAAGGTTAAAAGTTTCAAGCATTGTAAAATGGGTAGATAATTCTAGTTCTGCTGAGCCACACGTAATAAATCTTGAAACAATTCTTACAAATTGGAAAGAGGATTTGTAGGTATAATAATACAAAGTTAGAGACAAGGCAATACCTTGTCTGTGCAAAGTAACAAGTTGAAGGTAAAATATTGTATTTTTGTTAAAAAAAATTATAATGAGTCCCTGTTTAAAATGTAATTATTAAGTGTATGACAACATTAACTTTGCAGGATAATATTAAATTATCTAAAACTAGTTTTATAAATATTAAAGATTTATATGATTTTATAATTGAAAATCAAATAATTACGGAAATTTGAACTGTTGATGAAAATAGCTTAAGTGAAAAAAGTAAAACACTTTTTAAAAAATCAAAAATTTCTTCTAATCTTATAAATATTTAATTGTGTTTAATATTAAGTTAATCTTAGAAGAAGATTATATTTTAGAATACCTAGAAAAAAGAAATATTTTAAAACAATATAAAAAGTCAAAATCTAATATATTGAATTGAAATTATAGCTGAAATAAGATTTGATATAAAGAGCCTAAAAAAGATGAAATAATTTATTTTAGAATAAATAAACAATTCAGAGCTTTGTGTAGAATTAACTGAATTAAATTAATAGTTTTTGATATAGATAATCATCAGTAAAAAATCAATTTATAATTTCTAATTTTTCTTACCTATGCTCAAAATTGTTTGATGACAAAAAATTTCTGGTACTGTAGAAATTAGCTGATCAAAAAATGCTAGTTTGCCAATTATTGCTGCAAGTTTACTTTTAAAAAAGGTAAAATTGAATAATATGCCTAGAATTTGAGATGTTTTTACGTTTCTTGAAATTATAAAAAGTCTGGGAATTAAAGTAAAATTTGAGAAAGATGTTTTAGAACTTGATAATTCATGAATAACATTAGATGGTATAAACTCTGATTTAATTAAAAAAATTAGAGCTTGAATTTTAATTATTCCTTCAATTTTACACTATTTTTGAGAAATAAATATTCCATATCCTGGTTGATGTAATATAGGTAAAAGACCAATAGATGAGCATATAAAAGGCCTTACTAGTATATGATACAAAAATGAATGAGATGATAAATTTGTTCATTTGGTTTGAAATGCAGAATCTTGAGATAAAGAGCTTATTGCTTATTTTGCGGTTACAGCTACAGAAAATCTGATAATTGCAAATGTTTTAAGACAATGAAAAACTACTATAAATCTTGCTGCAATAGAACCTCATGTAATAAATTTAATTGATTTTTTTAATTGTGCATGAGCAAATATTGTAATTAATTATGATCATTCAATTGTTATCAATTGAGTAAAGGAATTAAAAGATGAAGTGGAATTTGATATTATTTGAGATTATATTGAAGCTGGTACTTTTGTAGTACTTTGAGCTTTGTGTAGTAAAGATTATATTGATATAAATAATGCTCGTATTTGTGATCTTATGAGTTTTTTGGAAAAAGCGAAAGAGGTGTGAGTAAAATATGAAGATTTTAAAAATGACAAATTAAGAGTTTTTGCTTCAGAAAAGTTAAATGCTATAAATATTCAGACAAATATTTTTCCTGGTTTTCCTACAGATTTACAATCCCCATTTTCTATTTTACTTACTCAGGCTGATTGAATATCTAGAATTCATGAAACAATGTATGAATGAAGATTAAATTTTTTGGTAGAAATTGAAAAAATGAAATGACATCCAGCAATCCTAAATCCACACGAGGCACTTATTTTTGGTAAAACAGATTTACATTGAGCGACAGTTTCTAGTTGGGATTTGCGAGCATGAGTTGCTATGATTATTGCAGGTTTGGTAGCAACAGGAGAAACTTATATTACAAATGTTGAATACATAGAAAGATGATATGAAGATATTATTGGTAAAATGCAAAAACTAGGAGTAATTATTGAGAGAGTTTAAATGTATAAATTATGAGTATAAAGTTAGAGACGCGATTAATCGCGTCTGTACATAATTATCTAGTACAAAGTAAAGTTAAAAGTAAAAAAGTAGAGACAAAGCAATGTCTTGTCTGTACAAAATCAAAAATAAAAAGTTGTCATTTCACTAGCAAGCTGAGGAATACCTTAAACTTGAGTACCAGAAGAAAATAAATGTATAAATGTAAAAAATTGAATTTATTTTTAAATTTAAAATTATTAAAATATGGCAATATTACCTGTAAATAATTTATATCATATTAAAACTTGAAATTACGGTGATTTATGTATATATCCTATATGAGGAAATACAGATGATTTAGAAATTTCTATAACCTCATGAATTAAGGATATTTGTTCATCAGTAGATATAAGAGTATTTGATTCTGTTTGTTGATGATCAGTTAATAGATATACACATGAAGCACTAAAAAAATTAAAAACAAGTATTGATTCCAATCGAAATAAAATTAAAAGTAGACCTTTTGTCGAGAAAGCTATGATAAATCTTGAAGAAGGATGATTAGCTGTTAACTATGACCAAATAAGAGAAATTGTTGAATTGCGATTATATAAAATTCTTAATTTAAAACCATGATATAATACTTCTTGCAAAAAAGTTTCGATCAAATTTAGCTTAGATAAAGCTAAATGTTATAGTCCTGATGAAATAATTATTCATATAAACAAAGCTGTTTTTAGGGCTCTTGCAAATTTACAATATGCTATACAAAGAGATAGTAAATTAAAATAATTTTTTAACCTTTAATTTTATGAATTTTTTTTGAATAATTCTTATTTTCTTTTGAATAATTATAATATATAATCCAGATCTTATAGCTATTTTAATTTGAATATTTTTTATTATAATTGGTGCGAATATATTTATTTTGAATGTAATATTTAAAAA
>CAZFLS010000002.1:0-29392 GCA_964518815.1 uncultured Candidatus Peribacteria bacterium | reverse complement strand
ACTCTTATCTAGATTTACTAATTAAACTTCAAATTAATAGATTTAAAAACCAAGAGATACAGATTTGGGAGCTTCAAAATTATATAAATGCTTACTTTATAAAAAAACCCTTCCCTATTTGAGGAATATTTATCCTCAAAAAATGAGGATATTAGAGTGTTTTGTTTGGCTAATTTGATGGCAGAAAAAAATACAAAGTAATATTGAATTAATAGTAAAATATTATAAACAAAATGAAATTAAAAATGTATCGGAAAAAAAAGAAGATATTTTAATAAAATACATAGATACCCCAGAAATAAAAGCTTGTTATGCGGATTTATTTACAAGATGAAAACTAATAGCAAAAAAACTTAAAAATGAGGAAAATACTAAATCCTTTTCAAAAATATTATCTGTCCAGTATAAATCTCTAGATGAAAAGATCAAAAATCAAGAAATAAATGCAACTCTAGATAGTAAAATAACTTAAAAAACTTCAAATATTCAAATTATAAAATTCTTTATAAAAAGCCGAGATCCTAGCTAAGACTATATTTTTTCTTTACTTTTTCAATATTTTTCTTTTTTTAATTCAATATTATGTAGGTATTATTTTTAATGCCCATTTTTTATGATTACAAAAGTCATCATAAATTATATTGGATCAAAAATATTTGAACACAGATCTTCTTCTGTAATTAAATTTATAGATAATCATCTAAATTGAAAAAAGAGAAATACTTGAGAAGATTTATTTTTACATTCATATAGGATGTTTAAAAATTGTCTTAGATCTGAAATTTATGATGAAATAATTTTAAATAGTTTACTTTTGCATGATATTATAGAAGATGGTGAAATTACTATTTCTGAAATACAACAGAAATTTGGTTATAGTGTTTCTATAATAGTTAGATGAATGACCTGAATAGATGAAAATAAAATCAAGTTAGAAAAACCCAAATATTTTAAAATTTTTAGAAAATATTGCTATTATCATTGGAGAATTCTTTTTGTTAAATTATTTGACTGTATTGATAATTTAAAAACTATCCATTGATTAAATCAAGAAAAGCAACTTAGATTTATAAAGGAAAAAAAAGAAATATATTTACCAATTTTTGAGGAATATAAAAATAAAGTTCCTTACGAAATGAGAGAGATTTATATAGAGAAAATAAATGAATTAAAAACTCTACTTCACTAATTTTCTTTATTTTTTCAATATTTTTCTAGTTTTTTATTTTTATAATTAAAATAATTAATTATTAATTCAATTTTATGTTAAATAAACCAGAACCATTAAATACTAAATTTAATACCAAATTTTATAAACAAAAGATTCTTTATTTACTAAGAAATGATAAAGAAGTTTTGGCTAGAGAACTTATTAAGCATATAGCTAAAAAGGAATATATAGAAAATAATAATATTCCTTGATTATACTATTTTTTTAGCCCAATTTTTGATGAATTATTTTATGAGATAATATTTAAAAAAATACATATCACCAACTCAACCAAAGTACTTTTAGAAAGACTGGCCTTACCTTTGGAAAAACTTGCAAACAAGGAAAGAAATAAAATAATTTGTAAAATAAAATAATTATGCCAAAAAAAAGACTTAATCTTTAAGTCTTTAATTTAAAATTTAATTTTAAACTCTACCCTGCTAATTCTAATTTCTTACTAACACCAACTATTAATCATCATCCTTGTTTATCTTTAAAATAAAGATTATCTACTATATTTTTAACTAGCTGGAATAATCATCTTCATCTTTTTTCCATATATAATTCAAATCAAACAGACTCTTTTTCTTGCCTTATTTTTTCCATTTCAAAACTATTTTTAGCAAAAGGTCATTTTCATGTATCATGAACTTCAATATTTATATTTAAAAAATTATCAGAAGATGAAAATTTTATTATAATTACATTTTTATCCAAAGGAAGACTTCAATGCTCAATAGAATTATTTACAAGTTCATCAGATATTAAAGAAAATCTATTTTTCCAAGGAACATTAATATTATTTTTTTCAAATAAATACAAAACAAGTCATCTAATTATTTTAGATTGACTATATTCAGCTTTAAAATGAATCATTAATTCAAAATTTTTAAAATCTGATATATTTTTGTCTACAAAACTAATAACTCCCTGCTCTTCCATATTAGATATGTCAATTCCTATCATTATTAATTTGTTAAAAAATATTTAAAATCAAATCCATTTTTCAAATTATATCAAATTTAACCAAAAAAGTCAAAAAAAATACTATAATCTGTAAAAGAATATAGTATTTTTTTATGTATAATTTAATTATCTAACTTTTTCTTTTAAAGTTTTACCAGCTCTAAATACAGGAGATTTCATAGCAGGAATTTGGATTTTTGCACCTGTTCTTGGGTTAACACCTTTTCTTGCTGCTCTCTTAGAAATTTTGAAAGCACCAAAACCAGTAATATTAACTACACCACCTTTCTTTAATTCAGCAGTTATTAACTCAATTAAAGTTTTTAACACTTTTCCTGCTGCATCTTGGCTAAGATTTGCTTTAGTAGCAATTGCCTTAATTAAATCTTGTTTTTTCATAAAATAATTAAATTAAATTATAAAATATAAATAGTAAATAAAAATTTACAGGACCCATTATACCAAAAAAAATAATAATGCAAACTTTTTTATACATTTTTAGCACAAAAAAGATAATATTTGATTTTGTATTAGAGATATTGACTAATTAAAGCCAAAATTTTATTAATCCTTATTATTAGCTTTAATAAAGGATTAAATTAACTATATATAAATAAATTAAAAAAATATTTTAATTATATATCCATTCATTTTTTAATCCTCTTTTTTGACAAACATAAAATATAAAGCTGGTAAAACAAGAAGAGTGAATGCTGTAGAAGCTATTAAGCCAAAAATAATAGAAAGACCAAGAGAGGTCCACATTGGATTTGATAAAGTAAGAGGGATCATACCAAAAACTGTACAAAAAGATGTAAGAAATACTGGCTCTAATCTTGTTTTAACTGCATCAATAATACTTTCTTTAAATTCTATTCCTTCTTTTATATTAACATTTATTTTATCAAAAAGAATAATTCAATTTCTTACAACTATTCAAAATAAAGCAACAAGTCAAACCAATCACGGAAAAGAAAGTGGTTGATTAAATAATGTTAATCCATAAAAAACTCAAATTAAAGATAATGGTATTGTCATAAGAACTAAAAATGATTGTTTAAATGAATCATACAATATAACCAAAGTTACAACTATAAAAAACATTCAATAAACCATAGCAATGAGTAAACTTTCTGCAGATTTTTGACTTTCCTCATTTGCTCAACCTACAATCAGTTCATAGCCTGAAGGTATTTTATAATTTTTAATTTTTTCATTAAATTTTGTCAAAATTTGATTTCATGTGGTATTTGATGCTGCTCAAGCTGTAACTGCAACTACTCTTTTTTGATCAATTCTTGTAATAGAGTTTGTGGATGGTGTGAGTTTATTATCTAAAATATCTCTTATATATACAAACTGTCATTTAAGATTTTTAATTCTTAAATTTTTTATTTTATCTAAAGTATCAATATAAGAACTATCGTATTTTGTACGAATAACAATTTCGTCCTTTCATTTTAAAATTTTTGTAGACTCAATTCAATCAATAACATTTTTCATAAACAATCAAACTTGTGGTAAATTGAGATCATATAAAGCAAGTTTTTCTGGATTAAAACCAAAACTAAATTCTAAAGGAACTGGTTTTCTAGAAGAATCAATATTAATAGTGCCAGGGACTGTAGCTAGAATTTTTTTGAAATCTTGAGCAATTTTATCCATAACATTAAAGTCAGATCCTGCAATTTTTATTTCAAATTCAGCTCAAGATGGTGGTCATCAAGTTAATTCAGTAACACTTACTTTAACATTTTTTATTGTTTTAACTTTATTTCTAAGCCTTTCTGCAAGAACCATTGAATTTTCTTTTCTTCAATATTCTTTCTTTATTAAATTAATTGTAATTCCTGCAACACTATTTCATGTTGTAGTTCATCCTAATTTATTTGCTCACGAAGTTTTTGATCATATACTTGTAGTAAAACTTTCTATTTCTTTTTCTTTAAGTAATAATTCTTCTACTGGTTTTGTATATTCAGACATTACTTCAAGTCTTGTTCCTGGTTCTCATTCCAAATCTATAAAAAGATAGTCCTGATCTGTTTTTGGAAAAAAATCACTTTTTAAAAGTCAAGTAGCAGGAAGAAATATTGCAGAAATAAAAAGTAATAAAGTAAATATTAGAAATTTGATTGTTGTTTTTTTATTTTGTAATATTTTCTCCAAACCTGTTTCATAAAGTAATTCAAGTTTTTCCAAACTAATAAAAGTACGACTAAACATTCAAGAAAATATTCACCAGTTTCTTTTTTTTGATTTATGTTTATCAAATATTACAACTAAAGCTGGATTTATAGTAAGAGCAACTACCAAAGAAGAAAGAAGTGTAATTGTAATAATAAATGGAATTGAAAAAATAAATTTTCACATTATTCAAGTCATAAAAAGCATTGCAGAAAAAATCCATACAACTGTAAGTGTAGTAGAAATAAGTACTTTTCTAAAATCTCTTAAAACAAGTAATACAGCCTCCTTGGTTGTAAATTTTCAAGTTTTCTTATACTGGTTTATCGCTGATATTATAACAATAGCATCGTCTACTAGAAGTCCAAGTGACAAAATTAAAGCAAACATTGAAAGAAAATTTAAAGTTTGTCACGCAAAAGACATTATAGTAAAAGTCATAAGGAAAACTAAAGGTGCTGAAATACCAGCAACAAGAGCTGCTTTAATTCAAATAATTAAAAATAATATTATAAATACAAGTCAGACTGTCAAAAATCAATCACGCAAAAGACTATATAAATCGAGTTTTATTCTTTCTGAATTATCTTGAATGGTAGTAATTTTTAGTTCTTTTTCATTTGGTATACTTCAATTTCTTACCATTTCATTAATAATAATTTTTCACTCATCAACTAAATTTACAATTGATCATCACATTTTTTTTACTACTCAAAGTGTTACTGCATTTTCTGGAATACTTCATCTAGAAGATAATCTAGATATTGTTGTTCTTTTTTTGGCTACTTGTTTTATTTCTGCAATATCTTTTAAATACAATATTCATGTATTACCAGTTTTACCTATAACTAAATTTTTAAGTTCGTTTATTGTATAAAATCTTTCATCAATTTTTACAGTATGAGAATATTTTGAAATATCATATTCTCATATTGGAAGAGTAAAATTTAGAGATTTTATAATACTATTAATAGTATCTGGAGAAATATTGTATAAATCTAGTTTTTTTGGGTCATATAAAATTGCAAATTCAGCTTCATCTCAGCCCGAAATTGTAACTTCAGAAACGAGTGGATTTCTTTCTAATTCTTCTTTAATTTTTTTAGCATAATCATAAAGAGTAAATCAATCATATTTTCAAGAAATAGCAAAAATCCAAATAGGAGAATCATCTAAAGAAAATTCTTTTACAACTGGTTCTTGTGCATCCTCTGGTAAATCTTTTTTTGCAAAATCAACTTTATCTTTTAATTCTCTCATTGTATCAGTAATATTTACATCTGATTTAAATTGTACTGTAATACTTGAAGCACTATTTTTTGAAACAGATGTCATTTTATCTATTCATTTGATTTTAGAAATTTCTTTTTCTAATTTTTTTGTTACTAAATCTTCTATTGTTTCTGGACTAGCTCAAGGCAAAATTGTAACAACTCATCAGATTCATATTTTTACTTCTGGAGTAGATTCTAAAGGAAGCGATTTTACTGAAGTTAATCAAGAAATTACAATAATAATTAAAATTAAATAAATAAATCTTGTTCTATCAAGAAAAAATCCAAAAAATCCTTTTTCAAGGTTTGGGTCAAATTTAAGTTTATCTAAATATTTTGATTCAAGTTTTTTCATAAATTTAATTTATTTATTAATTTTTAGTTTTTAGAATTTTTTACTAAATTCTATTTCTTAATTCTCAGTTCTTAGTTCTTAAAATTATTTCAATTCCTCTACAAAATCGCCATCTTGTAAATCCAAAGTTCCAGTAATGACAATTTTTTCACCTTCTTTTAATCATGAAATAATTTCTACTCATTCACTATTTTGTTCTCAAATTTTTACTGATCTAGATTCTACTGTATTATCATTTTTTACTACAAAAACTTTATAATCTCATTGTCATAAATTTATCAAAGCAGAAAATGGAACCTCAATAACTTTTTCATTTTTCTTTTTTGTTTTGACATAAATATCTATAAAATCTCAAATATTAACTCCACTTGGCTTCGCAGAAAAACTTGCTTCTGCTTTAAATAATTTTGTAACGGAATCCGCAGCTGGTGATAATAAAATTATAGTTCAAGAAAATGTTTTATCATTATTTTGGATTTTTACTTCTTTTCATAGTTTTAAATTTGAAACGCTCGTACTATTTATTTCCATTTTCACTTTTAAATCTTTATCATTTCAAATAGTAAAAGTAACTGCTCCAGGAGAAACAAGTGTTCATATTTCAATATTTTTACTCATTATTACTCAGTTAAAAGGAGCAACAATTGATGTATTGTTTAATTGTATTCATGCAATATCTTTACCTGTTTTTGATGCTTCAAGCTGAGTTTTTGATTGAATTGAACTTGCATTTAATTTTGCTTTTACACTATCGTATGAACTTTGTGCAATTTTAAGTGCATTATCCACATTATCACGAGTAGATTGAACTGTAGCAATAGTATTTTCAAGTTGTGTTTCTATAATAGCTTCATTTCAAGAAACATTATCCAAAGTGCTTGAATTATTTGATTTTAAATTTTCAAGATTTTGTTTTGCGTTATCAAATTGAGTTTGTGCAATATTTAAAGCATTTTCCAAAGAAGTCTTTGTTGTATTAATACTAGTTTGTGTAGAAGATAAACTAACGTTAATATCATTCAAAGAATTTTGTAAACTAACCAAATTTGATTTTAATTGAATAATTGCATTTTGTTTATAAGCGATTCATCCAGAAATTGGAGTTCATTTTATTGTATCTAATTGAGTTTGAGTAAAAGTAGAAGAAACAATAGAACTATCTAACATATACATAATTTTTTCATACAAACTTGCAAAAGAACCAGTAAGATTAACCATTTTTGATAAAGTGTCTTCAATATTTTTTTCATCATAATTTTTTGAAGAATAAACATTGTCATAAAAAATTTTTACTTCACGGAAAGTATTTTCTGCATTTAATTTTGAATCTGAGTCTTTTGTTCAAAGATAAAGTTCATAACTATCATTATAATTTTTATATTTATCTGTAACTCATAAAAGCTGATCTATTTGTATAATAGCTCAATCTAAAACAACAAACGCATTTTCCAAAGATACTTTTATAGTACCATATAATCATGTTTTTTTAGTATTAATACTTTTAATAGTTTCTTCCGAATTACTGTTAAAATTATCAATATTGGTTTTGGCATTTTCAAAAGATTTTTTCGCTAAATCAACTCAAATTTGGGCAGATTTTATTACTTCTTCAGATGTAATTATAGTATTTTTTTTGGTTTTTCTAATATTATCAAGTTGAGATTGTGCTAATTTTAATTGTTTTTCTGTGGTATTGTATGTATTTGTTTTAGCTATTTTAGCATTTTCAAGCTGTACTTTTGCACTTTCTAAATCTTTTTTTATTGATTCTTGTGTATATGAGTATGCACTTAAAGAATTATTATATGCAATATCTGCACTTTTATAATTTACCTGAACAGAAGAAGAATTTAAATCAATACTAGCTAAAACATCTCCTGCTTTAACATTTTGTCAAACATCTACGTTAATAGATTTTATTATTCAGGACGTTTGAGGAGAAATTGAAGTTTCCATTATAGGAGATACTTTGCCAATAAATTTAAGTTCTTCAATAAAATCCTTTTTAGAAACAATTTCTGTTTGAATATATTTTGACTCTATTTTATTTTTATTATCTTGATCATTTTGTGTTGTACACGAAGACAATATTAAATTTAGTACAAAAAATAAAGTTATTGTTTTTTTCATAAAAATAATTTAGGTTGTATAAAATAGAATTATATTTTTATAATGTTATTTATAAAAAAGTCAAATAAATGTTTAGTTTAAAATTATAAACATTTTTTATTTTTTATTTATTAATTTTTTATAACTATCTATTTCTGTTTTCATAAAATCTAAAAGTTCATTTATATCATCTATTTTTACCATTCATACAGCTTTATTATGCTTGGTAATAACAATAAGATTATCTCAAAAATTAATATTTAACGCAATTCTTACTTCTTTCGGTATAACTATTTGTCATTTTGATCAAACAGTAACAGTTGAATAGATTTTTACTCAATTATTTTGTGCTAATTCTTCGGGTAATATAGGTATTTTCATAGTATAACTAGTTGGATTAAGTAATAAAAGTATGACTATAGTATACTAAAAATACTATAAAGTCAAATATTTTATATATTTTATAGACAATCATTTTTAAAAAAGAAGCCAGGAAACCAAATTTAATTAGACATAAAAAATGTCAGAAATCAAATCTGACTTATGTATAAAGTTTTATTATGTGTAATATTTCAAAAAATTATCCTAAATAAATCCAAATTAAAATCTAAAATCCTGCAGCTTTAGCGTGCTGTTTTATTTCTTCATCAGATAAAGCACGATTGTAGATTTTGATATCATCTATGATTCAATTAAAATAATCGTATCAAATATTGCCTAAGGAATTATTCCAATATCTTCATATTAGTAATGGATTTTGACTTTTAGTTAAAGTTCATAATTTTCTATTAGATGAATTATTTGTTAAATTATTACCATTTATAAATATTTTACCAGATTCACTATTTTTAACAGTGTAAGCAACATGAACAAAATTATCAATATAACTATAAAATTTAGAGGGTAAGCTTCTATCTTGACTTGAATATCAATTAAATGTTTTATCATAAGATCTTCATACTATTATATTTATACCTGTACGTATATGATATCAACAATAACCATCAATTCAACATCCTGATGTTTCGTCTGCTGATTGTTTTGTAAAAACTCATTTTAAAGCATTTTGTCTTGATTTGAAAATAACAATCAAAGTTATTTGATTTTCAATTTCTAAACTTTTTCATGTTCAACAATTAATTATGTTATTGCTTCCTGACACAAAATCCAATCCTTTCCCAACAATTCCTCCAGTTAAAGCATTCGCATAAACCATTCATCAATCAAAAATTCCATCATTCCCATTTCAACTTAAATCTTTTAACTTTCAATCATTTCAAGATCAACAATTTCAAGATTCACAAATAGTCTCCATATCCCAGTATCAAACTAGAGAATTATCAAAATCTTTTAAGTTTAAATTCTTTTTTGGTGTGCAGGTTCATGAAGAACTTGATAAATAATTTGTAGTAGAATTATTTAATACAAAACAAATGTTTGGATCAAATATTCAACTACTTGTAGCTATAGATTTTGTAGAGTCTGTTATAAGTAAAGATGGTAAAGATGGATCTAGAGTATAGTTTCATTTAATAACTGGTATTTTTGAATTTGAATCAGCATAAGATATTGGAATTATTTGAAGTTTATTTTTGTAAGAAATAGTATTTTCTAGTTCTGAATATAGTTGATAGTATTTTCAATTTGAAATAGTACTGTATATATAATTTGATTTTGTTAGAGGATCTGTTACTGTTTCATTTAAGTTAATATTTCTTGATATACTATCTCCTAGTATTCATTGGTTTAAAATAGTATTTATTCATCAACTAAAAGTAGTAGGATTATCTGGAGCTGGATAAGATCATACTTTTACTTGATATAAGTCTAATCATTTTTGTATGTTTGTTAGATCTGATATTCTTACACTATCTCTAGCAGAAGATGAATATCACTCAAATGATACAAATCAGATTGTTCAGAGAATAGCTAGTATTGTTATTACTACTATTAGTTCTACGAGGGTAAAGGCAAGATTCGAGACCGGTCTCTGGTTTTTAAAATAGAATAATTTGGAATATAAATTCTTAAGATTTTTATTTAAGACTGGTTGTGATTTAATAGAGAGACCGGTCTCTACTATGAAAATTTTGTTCATATGAATATATTTTTAGATTTTAGAAATTTTTTAATTCTAAATTATTTATCACCTCTAGTTAAAGGAAAAAGTATACTATCTCTTAGATTGTCTTGTCATGTAAGAAGAGATACTATTCTTTCTATTCACATTCAAAATCCTGATTGTGGTGGCATGCCATATTCCATCGCGTATACAAAATCATCATCTCAAGAAGTTGCTTCTTCGTCTCACATTGCGGTCGCTTTAGCCTGTTCATCAAAATTAAATTTTTGTAAAATAGGATCTACAAGCTCACTATAAACTCTATTTACTTCCCATCCATTAACAAGTAATTGATATTGTTCGACAATATTTTGATCGTTATCTGAAGCTCTTGCTAGTGGTTGGAGAGTTTTTGGATAATTGTAAACAAATGCTGGTCATAAAATTTTTGGTCTCAATACTTTTTTGTACATATAATCAACAAGAGTTGCTGTTCACATAGTATTCATTCATTCAAATTCTATTCATTTTGCCTTTATGTCGGCTCTAAGTCTATCTGCATCATCAATAGAGTATTGAGTAATATCTATTCAAGTTTCTTTTTTAACTCACTCAATATAATCTATTCTTTCCCATGGAGTTGCAAAATTAACATCTTTAATATTTCACTGCTTATCTTTAATTTTTACTATTTTATCTAAATTTAATTTTTCAAAAAGATAGTCAAACATTTTTTCATTAAATCTCATATTATCTTCATAATCCCAATATGCAGCGTAATGTTCTACAGATGTGAATTCTTGTACATGAGAAGGATCACTTCATTCATTTCTAAAATTTCTAGAAAATTCAAACACTTTCTCAAATCTACCAACAGTAGCTTTTTTTAGACTTGTTTCTGGAGAAATGCGTAAATAAAAATCTTCATCAAAATCATTATGATGAGTAATAAATGGTTTAGCAGCAGCACCACTTGCGGCATTTCATAAAACGGGAGTATCAATTTCTATAAATCCTTCTTTATAATAGAATTCTCTAAGTAGTCTAACAAATTCTGACCTAAATAAAAATCTTTCATAACTTTCTTTGTTCATTATAAGATCCAAATATCTTTGGCGATAAATAGCTTCTTGATCAGAAATTCAATGGAATTTTTCTGGAAGTGGACGAATTGATTTTGCCAAAAAAGTAAATTCTTCTACAAAAACTGTAAGTTCTCATTTATGAGTCTTAAAAAGCTCTCATTTTACTCAAATAAAATCTCAAACATCTACTAATTTTTCTATAAATTTGTATGCGTACATTTCTTCGTTTAAAGAATCTTTAACCTCTTTTCATGTATTTATTTTACAGTTTTCCCTAGAAAACATTATTTGGATTTCAGATGTAGAATCTTGCAATTTTCAAAATGCAATTTTTCAAAAGCTTCTAAATAAAACAAGTCTTCCTGCAGTCAAAGTTTCAGATTTTGGCTCTTTGACAACTTCTTCTATATCTCTAAAATTATTTTCTATTTTTTTATTTAATTCAGATATACTGTCTTTTTTATTAAATTTTCAAAAATAAGGAATAATTCATAAAGACTTCATTTTAGAAATCTTTTCAATACGAATTTTAGATTCTTCAGAGTATTCCATAAAAAATTTAGATTAAATATTATTAATTATAGCATACTTAAATATAGAAATATTTTATTTAAAGTCAAATTTAGCTAAATTAAAAAAAATTAAAAAACTTTTGCTTTATTATAGGGATATTATTATAATTTAGGAAGGTTATTATTAATCATAAAAAATGAGTGAACAAGAAGTTATAATAAAATCTGAAAATTATGTTTTGGATCTTTTGAAAAAAGTTGACAAATACCCATATCATAATATTAATCATACTTTTGAAGTTTATGAAAGATCATTTTATTTGTGTGACAAAGAAAAAATAAATAAAGAAAATAAAACAAGTATTCTTCTTGCTGCTCTTTTTCATGATACTTGATTTACTATTAATTATTACAAAAACGAAATTATATGAGCAAAAATTGCGAGAGAATTTTTAGAAAAAATTAAATGGCCAGAAGAAAAAATTGAAGATATAGAACAAATAATACTTGCAACTACGGTTTTTAGTCAACCAAAAAATAAACTTTGAAAAATCATACAAGATGCAGATTTTGAAAATTTTTGAAGAAGTGATTGTCTTAAAAAAACTTTGGAGGTAAGAAAAGAACTTAGACTAATAGTTGGCAATGATATTCCTGTATTACAATGGTATAATATGACAGCTGAATTAATGCAAAAACATTCATTTAAGACAAAAACAGCACAAGAAGAATGAAATAAAAAGAAAGAAGAAAACTTAAAGAAACTTAATAAAAAAATAGAAGATCTTTCATCAAAACTTTTGTGTTTAACAGCATTTTAGGTTCATTTAATAAAAAAATAGCCACAATATTTTGGATATTTTTCTTTTAGTATAATTTTTTGATATATAATTTAAGTGTAATTTTAATCAATAATCTTTTTACTATACCGATAGTAATATAATTTTTTCTTTACTTTTTGTAACCAAAAAGTAAAGAAAAGTTTTGGGAATGAAATAAACTTGCTCCTTCAATATTTCATCTATTTCAGTTTTATCATCATCACTCAAACAGTATTTCACCCCCAAACCCCCATTTTCTTCAAAAATTTATGAAATAGTTATTATCTTATAATAAATTATTTCTTTTATCGTGTTTAATTAATCAATAAAACTTAAATTTATATAATAGCAAAATTATTAAATTTTGACAAAAAAATATATTTGAATATTATAATTTCGTTAGCAAATAATCACCATTTTATGGTCACATGACTTGTAACAACAACTACAACTAATACTTCTATCAAGTAGGGGCTTTTAATTATAAAATAAATTAAAACTCCTGCGAAAGTAGGAGTTTTTTTAAATAATTAATTATTTATACTATGAAAATAGAGAAAAAAGTTCAATCAAAATATTTTAATGCAATTACAGATTGACAAAAAAGATTTGAAATAAGACTTGCTGATTTTAAATGCAAGCCTGGAGATACTCTAATTCTTCATGAACAACATGACTGAACAAAAGAACTCACCTGAAAAAAATCTGAATTTGAAGTTCTTTACAAGCTTAATACAAAAGAGGTCACGAAATTTTATTCAAAAGAAGACATAGACAAATACTGACTTCTTATATTATGAATAAGAAAAAAATATAGTTATAAAAAGAGTAAAACAAAAAAAGTTAAAGAAAAATAATTTATTATTTAATTTATAAAATATATGAATATTCAAATTTCTGAAAAACAAAATCAAAAAATCTTTGAAACACATAAATTGATTTTTAATGAATATGATAAAAAATTAACTAAAAACATAGATCGTAATGATGAACTAATGAAATTAATTATTACTATTTCATCCTGAATAATTGCAATAGCAATTCCTTTTGTTCTTGGAAATAGAATCGAAAACATATTTTTTGCCCATTTAATTATAGTTTGTTCCATGTTTTTTCTACTATGTATTATGTTATTAATTTATGCTTGGGATAATACTATTAAATTAGATGATAAATGAATAGAACTTTACAAAAAATCGTTAGATTTATTAAATAAATATTGATACAATAAAGACACTGATAATAAATATATTTCTGAAAATAATAAATTACAAAATGATTATAATAATGATATTGGGAAACAAATTAAAAATATTGATAATCAAAGGTTTTGGTGATTACTTTCATTTTTTTTATGAATACTATTTCTTTTAATTAGTATTTCACTAAATACTTATTCAAATATTTTTAACTTTTATTCAAATATTTTTAACTTTTTAACTTTTTAACTTATGTTTGAAATTTCTATTAAGCGTCATTCGCTTTCACATTTACTAGCGCAAGCTGTAAAATCTATTTACCCAGATGTAAAACTTGCAATCTGACCTGCAATTGATAATTGATTTTATTATGACTTTGATTTTGGAGAAACAGAATTCAAAGAAGAAAACTTAAAAGAAATTGAGAAGAAAATGAAAAATGTTATCAAACAAAATCAGAAGTTTGAACAATATAATTTGTCTGTTGATGAAGCTATAAAATTCTTAAAAGAAAAATGAGAAATTTATAAAGTCGAAATGGCAGAAGATTTGAAAATGCAATGAGAAAAAGAATTGAGTTTTTATAAAAATATTTCCCAACAATGAGCCGAAACTTTTGTGGACATGTGTATTTGACCACATGTGTCCAAAACTCTAGATATTGACGAAAATTCTTTTAAATTAGATAAAATTGCATGAGCATACTGGAAAGGAGATGCAAATAATAAAATGCTTACTCGTATTTATGGAATTGCTTTTGAAAATAGAGAAAAATTGGATGAATATTTAAAAATGATGGAAGAAGCAAAAAAAAGAGATCATAGAATACTCGGGCAAAAACTAAAATTATTTACTATCTCAAAACTAGTTTGAGCTGGGCTTCCTTTATTACAGCCAAATGGTATGATAATAAGAAAAGAGGTTGAAGATTATTTATGGGATTTACATAAAAATAAAGGATATCAGAGAGTTTGGACTCCTCATCTTGCAAAAGAAGATTTATACATAACTTCTGGACACGCTGAAAAATTTTGAGATGAGCTATTTCGAGTAAAATGACAAGATGAAACATTCTTTTTAAAACCAATGAGTTGTCCTCATCATATGCAAATTTATACAGATAATCAATTTAGTTATCGTGATATGCCAATAAGATATTTTGAAGCTGCAACTGTATACAGAGATGAAAAAGCATGACAACTAAGTGGACTTACAAGAGTAAGATCAATTACTCAAGACGATGGACATCTTTTTTGTAGAGTGTCTCAAATTTCAGAAGAAGTTGGGTCTATTGTTTCAATCATAAAAGAATTTTTTACAGTGATGTGAATGATGGACTGATACTGGGTAAGATTTTCTATCAGATGACCAGAATGAAAATACTTATGAGGTGATGAAGTATGGGAAAAAGCAGAAAAAGCATTAAAAGATGCTGCAGAAAAATATGAACTTCCTTATAAAATTTGAGTTTGAGAAGCCGCTTTTTATGGACCAAAGCTAGATTTTATGTTTAAAGATGCAATTGGCAGAGAGTGGCAACTTGCTACAATTCAGTGTGATTTCAATTTACCAGAAAAATTTGATTTAGGTTTCATAAATGAAAAGTGAGAAAAAGAAAGACCAGTAGTTATTCATAGAGCAATTTCCGGTTCTTTAGAAAGATTTATGTGAATTATGATAGAACATTTTGCAGGTACTTTTCCTCTTTGGTTAGCACCAGTTCAAACAATAATAATTCCAGTTTGAGAAAGTTTTAATAAATATTCAGAAGAAATTTATAAGAAATTAAAAGAAGCTTGAATTAGAATAAGTCTTGATGATAGTAATGATTCTTTGAATAAAAAAGTAAGAAATGCTGAGCAACTTCATATAAATTATATCTTAGTAGTAGGAGAAAAAGAAGAAAAAGAAAAATCTGTTTCAGTAAGAAATTACAAAACAAAGGAACAGAAAGATTTTAAATTAGACGAATTTATTGAAGAAATTAAAAAAGAAATTGAGGAAAAGAGAATCTAAGAGATATTATCATAATTCATTTTAATATATATAGTTTTAGCAAACATGAAATAGTAAAAATATTTATCAAAATCGCATATCAAATATAATGATATGCGATTTTTTATGAGAAAATCTGAGATATTCTATGTTTTAAATTTATTTAAAATTATCTTGATATTTGTGACAAAAGATCACAAACATATTGTTTTTTTGTATCACAAATTTTATTACAATGCATATTTTTTAAATCCTCTCTTTTTGGATACTCTTGTTGTGTTTCTTGATTATAAGCAATACCATATTCTTTAATTAATATTATTTTTTTGTCATGCTCACATTTTTTTGTACTCATATTTTGTAAAATAAATTATAAAAATATTTTGATAAAAACAGTAATATTTATTAATCTACCATTAAATCAACGGTGGGCAGTATAAAAAAATTTTTAAAAAAGTAAAATTTAAAAATAAAAAAAACTAAAAAACCCCGTACTTTTTGAAAAGATACAAGGTTTTTTAAAAACAACCATTTTACTCTAATACATTCATCCCATTCCTCACATTCACCCCATTCATCCTCAATGATTATCTGAACAAGAACAAATCTTTTTATCTTCTTCATCAGAAACTGTAGCTTCTGTAGTTAAAAACATTCAAGCAATACTTATAGCATTTTCTAGAGCACTCCTTGTTACTTTTTTTGGATCTACAATTCATGCTTTTATCATATCTTTGAATTCATCAGAAGAAGCGTCATATCAGTAATTTACATCTTTATTTTTAATAATTTCTTCCGCAATAATAACTCACTCTTTTCAGGCATTTTCTGTAATTTGTTTTATAGGATATAATAAAGATCTGGCTACAATTCATGCTCAAATAGTCTCATCTCTATTTCATAAATCTAATTTATCCAAAACTTTTGAAGCTTTTATTAAAGCTACTCATCCTCCTGCTACAATTCATTCTTCTACTGCTGCTTTTGTTGCATTAAGAGCATCTTCTATTCTTAATTTCTTTTCTTTCATTTCTACTTCACTAGCTGCTCAAACTTTAATTACAGCAATTCATCAAGCTAATTTTGCTAATCTTTCTTGTAATTTTTCTTTATCATAATCTGATTTTGTACTTTCGATTTGCGCTTTTATTTCATTTACTCTTCTTTTTATAAGTTCTTTATCTCAGTTTCATCCAATAATTGTAGTATTATCTTTTGAAGAAACAACAGCTTTTGCTTTACCAAGATGTTCCATACTTGTATTTTCTAATTTATATCCAAGCTCATCTGTAATAACAGTAGCTCAAGTAAGAATTGCAAGATCTTTCAACATTTCTTTTTTTCTATCTCAAAAACCAGGAACTTTTACTCATAAAATACTTAAAACTCATTTTAGTTTATTTAAAATAATTCAAGCAAGAGCATCTCACTCAATATCCTCAGCAATAATAACCAAATCTCTTTTTCAAGTCGAAGCAATCTGTTCCAAAACAGGAAGCAAATCTTTTAAAGAAGAGATTTTTTTGTCTGTAATAAGAATTTTTGCATCATCAACACGAGATTCCATCTTTTCTGCATCTGTAATCATGTATGGAGATATATATCATTGATCAAATTTCATTCATTCTGTAAGTTCTACTTCAAGACCAAAAGTTTGTCATTCTTCTACAGTAATTACTCAATTTTTTCCTACTTTATCCATAGCGTCAGCTATAATTTTTCATACCTCATTATCTTGTCCAGAAATAGTTGCAACTTGTTCTATTTCTTCTTTTGTACTAATTTTTTTAGAATTTTTTGTAAGTTCATTTTCTATCAAAACTCATGCTTTCTTCATTCAATTTTTTAATTCAATAGCATTAATTCAAGATCGAATTTCTCTTAATCCTTCTTTAATCATAGCATAAGTTAATAAAACAGCAGTGGTGGTACCATCTCAAGCGGCGTCATTTGTTTTTGAAGCAGCTTCTTTGATAAGTTCTACTCACATATTTTCTATTTTATCTTCAAGTTCAATTTCTTTTGCTATAGTAACTCCATCATTTGTTACTTGAGGAGCTCAATATCATTTTGAAAATATAACATTTCTTCATTTTGGTCATAAAGTACCAATTACAGTTTTTGCTAATTTTTCTATTCAAACAAACATTTTAAGTCTTGCTTCGTCTCAAAAAGTAATTTTTTTTGTTGCCATAAAGGTTTAAAATTAAGAAATAAATTTAAAATATAAAAGTTGATTTATAATTTAATACTTATGAATAAATAAATATTAATTTCTAATATTCTAAAATATTAATAAATTTATTAGTAATTAATAATTAGAAATTAGTAATTTTTATTTATCTATTTTGGCTAAAATATAGTCTGCAGCAACTATTTTGTATTTTATTCAATCTAGTTCTATATCATCTCAACTATATTGTCAGCTAATTACTTTATCTCAAGATTTTAATCCGATTTTTGTAATTTTTCAATCAACTTCTTTGCCTGGTCATACTGCAATTACTTCATAAATAAAAGGTCTTTCTTTATGAGAACTTTCCGGTATAAATATACCACTTTTTGTAACATTTTCTGCTTCTACTCATTTTAGAAGCACACGATCAGACAATGGAATTATCTTCATAATGCTAAAATTAAGTTATAAAATATAAGTGCTAATTAAATTAGCAAGGTCATTATATACATGCTAATTTAAAAGTCAAAAAAATTTTAATTTTTTTCTAAAAGCAAGTTTTTATCATTTGATTTTTAAATTTTTTATATTAATATACCTTAGATTAAGATTAAATAGCATTTTTTAAATCATATCTAATTAAAATTTGATTTTTAATTTTTTTCTTTCTAAATTTTTTATTCTTTTACTTATTTTTTATGCAAATTCAAAAAATTTTTTTATCTATAATTATTGTTACAAGTTTTTTTATATGAACACTTTCTGTTAATGCTAACGAATCCCTAGTACAAAAAATTTATAAATTACAAACATATAAAAAAAATGATATTTGGTGAAATTACGAATATATACAATATTGAAGTGCTGTTTTAATTTGAGATAAAAAAATTATTACGAATGCTCATGTCGTTCTTGATGAAAATGATAGTCCAATATGAAATTATAATTTATGTATATCTGATACTTTTGAATTGCAACCAAAATGTAAAACTTCTATGAAATTAATAAAATATGATGAAACTAATGATCTTGCTTTATTAGAACCTATAGAAGATATTTCATTTGGTAGTCCTATTAAGTTTTCCGATAAGAAATTAGATTTGTGAGAAATAGTTTCTGTTTATGGTTACCCTTCAAATTGAGGAAAAACTATTACACTTACAGAATGAAAAATAAGCTGACTAGAAAATAGTATCTATAAAATAGACGCAAATATTGATGCGTGAAATTCTTGATGATGAGCCTTTGATAAAAAAGGGGATTTTATATGAATTCCTTATTCTGCTAGTATTTGATATTCTACTCTTGGGTATATGATACCAGTAAGTAAAATAAAGGATTTTTTGGCTGACAAATGAGACATTACAAATTATAATAAAACCGATGCTAATTTTATAGTATATATTAATAAAATTAATACTTCTATTTTAGAACAAAAAGTTACTAATCAGTATTTTCAATTTGATAATTTTACACAAAAAAACTTTTCTTTACAAGAAGTAAATGACAATAATCCATCAACAAAACAATCTGAATATTATTTTCTTTCAAAAACAGAAAAAACAAATATTTCTATTACAGTAAATGAAACTCTAGGAAATGAATATTATAACTATGCACAAGATGTTAAAAGCTTGAAAGAAAGTTATTCTAAAGTTGCTGTAAAAAGTAATATTACTTTAGGTTGAAAGAAAATAAATAAATTAATTGCTTTATTTTGACCAAAAAAACCTGATTGAGTTATTGATAAAAATACAATTTCCTTAGTTTTTGTTTTAAATGGAATTACATTTAGTATTTATACTAATCATTATAATTCTGAAAAACAAGCATTTAATAATGCTTTTTCTCTTTTTATAAAAAATTTCAAATTAAAAAATAATAGTTTGATTAATAATGAAACTAATTACAAGATTGTAGCTTGAACTTTTCAAATTATACCAGAAATGAACTTTAATAAATTTGTTTGATATACATCATTTTATTTTAATTCAAATTTAAATAATTATTGAAATGTTTCTGTAACAAAAGAAAAAGATGATTGATGAAAATATTCGCTTAATAACTATACTTTTGATGAGTGGGCCAAGGAAAATTTATATTTAAGTAGTTCAAATAAAAATGAAATTCAGAAAAATTCATTTTGAGCTTATTATATTCGAGCAAAGGAAACAGAAAAAAATTGAAGAATAAACTATTTTGATACTTTTATTACAAAAATAAATGATGATATTTATATTGTATATATTAATTTTTCTATTCAAGAATCCAATAGTAAACTTGAAAACAATTACAATCAATTTATTAATAGCATTAATCTTAATGGCTCAATACCTTTTAAAAATGCAGTAACAGGAGAACTTAAATTAGATGATACCAAAAAATAATCTTGATTATCAGCTTTGTATATGTAAATAATTATATTTATATATAGGATATTTAAAAAGCCTGATTTTAACTAAAATGTTAATTATAATAAATTTAGTTCAAAAACATTATTTTATTCAATAATAAAAAAATTAATTAAAAAGGTGCTGGATGAATTAGAAATTAGTAATTAGTAATTAGAAATTTATATTATATATTATGAATTACTAAATATTTTAAACTCTCTATATTTATATTTCTTCTAATTTTACTTCACTTACTTTTCTTTTTACTTCTCATAAAATAAAACTACAATATAAAAAAGCTTTATTTTTGTCTATTATAATATTTAGTTCATATAAGAAAAATGTTATTATAGAAACTAAAAGATTAGTCATTGTATCTTTATTTGCGTTGTAAAAAGATAAAAATTTTTGAGTTACAATAACTGAAGGATCAAAAGAAATAATAGAAAAAATATCGTCTACCCATTCATTAATTCTTTTTTTTATTGCTGGATCTAAAGAATCTTCATTAAATTTAATTAATTCTTCTGTTTTCTTGTATTTAACCAAATATTCTACTTTTTTTTCGTTAATTAATTTGTTTTTATTTGAACTATAATTGGACTTAATTATCTTTACTGCTTCATCATTTACTAAAGATATTGCTCAAATAATAAAATTTGAACCTACTCATTTTTCCATCAAATCAACAATAAAAGGTATTAAAATATCGTATTTATTATTTTTCAAAATTTCTACCAAAATATCGAACAAAAAATCATTATCTTTTTTTGCTTTTTTTTCATCTTTTTGAATTCTTTTGATTCAAGCAAGTCATTTAGAATACCTATCCTTTCTTTCCTGTGTCTTTTCTGAATCTTCACGAGTTTTTTCGGATCATGAATCAAGAGAATCTAAATTATCTCATAAACTATCTAATCACATATTTTAAAATTAAAAAATAATTTTTTGGATGAATAAAAATTTAATTACTAAAAAATTTTTTTGCTTAAATATTTATTTATTAAGTCCACTTTTTCTTGTCTATTAATTAATTGATAAAATATTTTGGCATATTTTAGTGGAATAATTGGTACATCCAAGCCTTGCCAATTTATTATTTTGGTTTTTTCCCACATATCCTTTTTTCTATCTCCGTAAGAATTAATCTCAAGTTCAAATCAATTAATATCAAAAATCAAAATTCGACATTTATTTCTTTCACTATAAAAATCTTTGGTAATATATTTTTTAAAAGCATTTTCAAAAATATCCATACCTTCTAAAGTTGTATCAATATCAATATCTCTTACTTGAGTATCTATGCCTTGTGCTAGCAAATTTGCACTACCATCTAATCTCCAAACAATATTTTTTCATTTAATTGTATCAGTTATTATTTTTAATATTTTATAAACATCTTGAACTGTCATAATTTTTAAATTTTCTTAAAATATCTCAGGTTTTTTACTTTCAACATAATCTTTTAAAGATTTTTCTAGTATATTTGCTACTTCAAATATTTTTTCTTCTCATAGCTTTGGTCACAGAATTTGTAATCATACAGGTAAATCAATATTTCATCAATCTTCAGGTTTTGCATATCATACTGGCAATGATAATCATGGAAGTTGAGCTAGACTTCAATTAACTGTAAAAATGTCTGATAAATACATTTTAAGAGGATCATTTACTTTTTCTCAAATTTTCCATGCTACACTTGGTGCGGTTGGAGTAATAATAATGTCTACTTTTTTAAATGCCTCATCAAAATCTTTTTTAATTAATTCTCTTACCATTGATGCTTTTTTATAGTATGCATCATAAAATCAAGAACTAAGTACAAATGATCCAAGCATTATTCTTCTTTGAGCTTCTTTACCAAACCCTTCTGATCTATTTTTTTTGAAAGCATTTATAATATCAAGTCCATCATCATTTGCATGTCAAAATCTTATTCAATCATATCTAGCCAAATTTGTAGACACTTCAGCTGGCATTATAATGTAATAAACAGCAAGTCAATATTCTGTATGAGGTAAACTAATATCTATAATTTCAGCTCAAAGTTTTTCAAGACATTTTATTGCTTTTTGTATTTCTTCGTTTACTCAACTATCAATTCAATCTTTAAAATATTCCTTTGGTATTCAAAGTTTTATTCATTTTAAATTTTCTTTATTCCAAATATTTGGATCTAATCTTGGATTTTTATTTATGCTTGTTGAATCTAATTTATCGTATCAAGCCATGATTTCATATAAAAATCCCGCATCTTCAACTGTTTTTGTAAAAGTGCCAGGAGTATCTAAACTTGAAGCCATTGCAACTATTCACCATCTAGAATTTCTACCATAAGTAGGTTTAAATCAAACAATTCCACACATTGACGCTGGTTGTCTAATACTTCATCATGTGTCAGTTCAAAGTGAAGCAGGAACCATTCAAGACGCCACAGAAGCAGCACTTCAAGAGCTGGATCCACCAGGAATTCTAGAAATATCCCAAGGATTTTTAGTTATTCTAAAAGCTGAATTTTCTCCACTTCCTCACATTGCGTACTCATCAAGATTTGTTTTTCAAATACTTGAAAATCAAGCATTTTTTAAATTTTTAATAATTGTTGAATCATAAGGAGGAATAAAATCAGCAAGCATTTTTGAAGAAGCAGTTGTTTTAATTCATTTTTCACAAAATAAATCTTTTACTCAAACTGGAATTCAAGCAAGAGGTAAATTAGTATCTTTTTCTTCAAAAATATTATTTACAAAATTAAAAGCTTCCAGTTTTGGATCCAAATTTTCAATTCTATTCAAAAAATAATTGTAAACCTCTTTTTGAGAAATTTCTTTTAATTTAATTTTAGAAACAATTTGTTTTAAGGAGAGTTCTTTGAGTTCCATATTAAAAATTATTTATTAAATTTTATTATAAAATACACCCAAACAAAATTGATTAATACTATTACAAAACACAAGTTAGTCTATTTCAAAGATTTTTAAATAGAAACCAATTTTTATTAGGTATAATTGATCCTTAAAAATTTCAAGAATGTGTAAATTATATTGAAAAATTAAAAAATGCAAAAAAAGATAAATTTCAGATTTCAATGGTTATATATTAGATAGTTTTTTATTTACTAATATCAAATTTTTCTTCCAGAAATTTTATAAAAATACTATTTGAAATTAACTCCTCTTTTTTTAAATCAATAATTTCTGATGCCTCAAAAGTATTTTTTCACTCAAATGGAGCATTTATAAAACTAATATTTTGTTTTCAATTTTTTATAAATAATACAAAATCTTTTACAAGATTAAAATTTTTTTCATAATTTTTTCATTTCAATTTATTAAGTTCCATTGTTTCTTTCAATAAATCAATTCTTTTTTCTAAAATTTTTGAAATTTTTGTAAGTTTATCTAATTCTGAAACATTTTCTTCTCATGTTTTATTTAAAGATTTTTTTGCAATTTTTTTTGTAGTAAGTCTAATATTTAATCATAATTTCTCTGCTTTTTGAAAAATATTATTGTAATTTTTTACTGTTTTTGAAGTAAAAAATATAATTTCATCTCATCAAATGTATATTTTAATAGATTCTCAGAATTTTTCTTCTATAAATTCTTTAAATTTTTTAATTTTATTTGTCATTATATCTCAAGAATGAAACAAACTATATTCAAGTCTTTCTTCTTCCGTAGATAAAGATTTATTTTCTACTGTTTTTTTAATTATACCAAAAAAGTCTCTTATATTTTCTCATCACATTCATTTAATATCAATGTAAAATAAATTTCATTTTTCTTTTATACTTTCATAAAAAACTTCTTTATTTAAAGCATCCTTATATGTTTTAGCCCTAAAATTATTAGAAGTATCAGGTATATTTCAGTTTTCTATTTTACTAATAATATCTATGTAATTATCAAAAGTTTTTTTATCTACAATTTCTCAATTAGCAAGTAACTCACTTTTTTTATCTCATGGCAATATAAATTCTCAATAAACAATACATGATTTAATAAATGAGACTATATCCTTATATAATTCTAAATTTTTAGGAATTTCTCATTTACGAACCATATTAATAATATTTAAAGTCAAAATTATTTCTCAATCTGGTTTTCAATTTTTTCTTTCAAAAATTCTTATTTTTTCTGTAACCTCTTTTCAGTTTACTTTAAATTTTTTTGTTAAAATAGCATTTCAAACCTCATAAATAACATTTTTTGGTGTTTTTACAGATTCTTTAAAATTAATATATTTCCCTTTGATATTATTTTCTAAATCAATTACTCATTCAAAATTAGTTGCTATATTGATTGATTCATTTTCAGTTGCCTGTTTTTCTAAATTAGATCTAGTTTTTGCAAATTTAGTAACTATTTCTACTTGAGAAAGATTTTTTTCTATTTTTCATGTTTCAGAGAATACTTTAATAGGATTTGCTTCTTGTGAATATTTAACAAAAATTCAATCTAATATTTTTTGCAGAGAAACTCTATCTCATGCACTTAAATTAGTTCAATCACTTTTAGCCACAATAAAATTTTTATAATCATCAAAAACTATTTTAATTCATAATCAACTTTCTTTTTGTTGAATTAATCTTTTAAATTCAGATAAAATTTTATCTGTAAAAGATTGGCCTTTTGTATCATTTAATTTCTTTATTCAAGTAAAAATCATAGCATTATATTCTCATCAATTTTGAAATTCTTTTAATAATCGCAAAAGAGGAAAATTTTTATCTATTTCCTTTATAATTTTTTCTTTCATTTGTAGATTTTCATTATAAGCAAGAATTTCTTCTGTTAATAATCTTGTTCTTACTCAAGTTTCTTTTAAAAATTTTCAATTTTCAGTTTTTTCTAGACTTCAATCATCATTTTGTATAAATTTTAATCAATCTTTTTCTATAATTAATTTCGATTTTTTATAAATACCATGATTTAAATTTGGTACTATTGGTGGCTTAGGAATGCCAGTATTATTATTTAATCATACTGAATTTAATGACATATAAATATAAATTAAATTTTATTTTTGTTTTTGTTTTTATAAGCTAATAAAATTAGTTTTTTGGTTTTTTTAAAATCTTATATTTTAGATTAATTTTTTTCCAATATAGATACTATCATGTTTTAAAATTTTATGCAAAAACTTTGGTTAAATAAATAATTTTATTAAAATTCAGGTGAATATTTAAATATAAAAGTGTATAAATATAAAAATTATTTTAATTATTTGATATTTAGCTTGGATAAAATAATTTTTTTAAATTATTTTGACTCTTTATTTAGTTTAATATCCCAATATTTTTCCCTTGCGGATGTTATTTGTATTTTATCAGGAGAATTTTCCTTCTTTAAATATTGAAGAAAATTAAAATCTTTTTTTCCAAAAAACTCATCTTCCTTTTCTATACGCATACTATCATAAGCTGAATACATAAATATATTTGGAAAATCATCTAAATCTCAAAAATAGTTATTATTAAATTTGTTCGCAGATTTTATGTAATATATATTATTTGTAATATCAATACATATTAATTTATCTCAAATTTTCACTACATTTAGCATATGTCATGATTTTCAATTAGGATTGTAAGAAAGATTTATACCAAGTCATTTTATTCATAATAAATTTTCAATTATATAATTTCATACAGCACTTATTGCTTGACAATTATATTTTATACGTCAATTTGAAGGGTTTTTTTTGAGGTTTGTAATTTCAAATCTGTGTGCATTATATTTATTTTTAAACATTTTTGTTTTGATATCATATCATATATTTGACATTAAAATATATGTGCAATTTAATTTTTCTTTTTCATCTAATCATGCTAAAATGTTTTTTGCTTTTTCAAAATTTCAGCTTCAAATATTTTCTTTAATATCTTGAAAATGTTTACTATCAAAAGTATTATACAAAGATTCGACAAAATTACACAATTCTTGATATTCTATTTTTGGCAAAATTTCTGCAACTATTTCTTTTGAAGATTTTCAATTAATTCTGTGTTTTTTTTCTTTTTCTTTTGAAAAATTTCATTTTATATAATCATCAAAAAAATCAGCCTCAATATATTTTTTATTAATATTTTTTACCGAATTTATAGCACTTTCATTTACTTTTCATTTCAAAGAAAAGTCATTAATCATAGTATAATATAAAGTTTTTTCTAAATTTCTTTTTAGTTCTATTTGAGTAGATTTATTTATTTGATAATCCAAATATCCTTGTAATCTATTTTCAAATTCTTGGGTTTTTATAATATCTTTGTTTTTTAAAATTCATCCAATTCTACCTATAATTTTATTTATGGCATCTTTATTATAATCCGCACTATCTTGATCTATTATTGCAAAAACTTTATAATTTGTATCAATAAAAGTATTAATATAGGATTTTAAGAAAGTCCTATTTTTAATAGGGAGTTTATCAATATAAGCTCAAACATTTTCTTTAAGAATTCCAAGTCATTTATTTTGATCAATTCTAATAGTATCAATGATTGTTTTTATTTCTTTATCTCATATTTTCCATGGCTCAAAATTGTTTAAATTTTTTACCTCAAGTCTTGCTTCGACAGATTTGACTGAATTATAAATCTCATTTTTAATTTCTTCATCATGAATTTTTTGGGAAAATATTTGTTTAAATTCATTTTCAATTATTGTAGCTTTTGATTCTCATTTAAATAACATATATACAGTAAATAACTTTAATGCACTATCTGTATACATTTTTTCAAATTTGCTTCATTTACTTACTTCAAGTAAATAATAAGCTCTTTTAAGATAACTATCTTGAATTTCTTTAATTATATTTTCAAAAAAAGGAGATTTGATATTTGTTTTAATGATATTCAAAAGTACTGGTATATCTTTATACTGAAAATTAAAAGGAATATAAATAGTATTATTTTTAAAATCCAATTTTTCAGATCTTTTAAAATGAATACTATTATCGATTTCGTGAATTATATCAGCAAACATTCAGAAATTATCATTTGCAAAAATAAAAGATTCGTTGTTTTTAAAAGCAAAAAATTCTTCTTTTAAAAAATTCTTACCAATATCGCATTTTTCTTCCTGTTTTGAGAAATTTGAGTTTAAAACCTTTTCTATAGTTGGTTTATTAAAATACAAAACCCCACTCGCAGCCACTGCTGCAAGTGTAAATAAAAAAGGTTTATTATTAGATAAATTCGAAGACATTACTTAATTTAAAAAGTAGTATAAAGCATATTTATCATACTACAAAAATCTTTTTTCGTCAAAAAAAACAAAAATTAAGATAAAAATGAGGCTTGAGTTAAGGATTCATAACTTCATCCATTGCTTTTTTTCATCATTGAGGACCAAATCTTTTGTAAAAATCATCTCTTGTTTTTTCTTTATCAATCTCTTCTGTAGCGACCTTTTGTTTAGCCTTATTTACTCTACTTTCTTTTCAAATTTCATATGATTTCTGAAAAGCTTCAATTACATTATTTCCAAAATCTTTAGCTCCTTTATAAGCTTCATATAAATTCTTTGGTCAATATGTTTCTTTTATTGTATCTAAAATTCCTGGTTTTTCTCATCCTGACATATGTAAAAAAATTAAATTATAAAATAATTAAAAATAGTTTTCCAAACTATTTATTAAACTATTAAGATTATTAATTTCTTCCTTTTTATCGTTTTCTTCTTTCTCTTTTAATTCATATTTCTTTTGATTTGCTATTTCCATATTTTCAAAATCTTTTCTAAATTTATTAAATCAAAAATATATAGAGTTTATATCCTTTATAAATCTATTTTCATCTTCATTATTTATTAATCATTCATTTGAAATACTAAAATTTAATTTGATTAATTTTTCTTTAAAATTTTCTATAGGTCATAAATTATTAAGATTTCTTAGTATTTTTATCATGTCATTATTGTATGATTCTATAACTTCAGGATAATCTTTAAACATAGCTTCAATTATTTCCTCCAAAGATTTACTTTCAATTTCATTTTCTGGTATTGAGTATAACATAGATTTTATCTAGTAATATAATATAAAGTGAAAACATTGTATTATATCTATGTTTTTTTGTCAAAATTTTTTGATATTTAAAACAATTTTAATAAAATATGGTAACTTTTTGTTAAAAATTGCAAGAAAGTGAAGATTAAAAGTATTTAATAATTATGTAAATTTTTATGAAATTAATAAGCTGGAATGTAAACTGAATTCGTTCAGTATTACAGAAATGATTTATGGAATATCTGGCAAAAGAAAATCCAGATATTATTTGATTGCAAGAAATTAAGGCTGAAGAGCAAGAAGTTCCAATTGGTTTTGATCTTGTTTCAATGTGATATCAGGCTTTTTGGAATTCATCGAAAGTTAAAAAAGGTTATGCTTGAACTGCAGTTTTTACAAAAATAAAACCTTTAAAAGTTATTTATGATACTTGAATAGATGTTCATGATAGAGAATGACGAATAATAACACTAGAATTTGATAAATTTTATTTTGTGAATGTATATACTCCAAATGCAAAAAGAGATTTAGAAAGACTAAGTTATAGACAATTGTGGGACAGCTTGTTTTTTGATTTACTCAAAAGACTAGAAACAGAAAAACCTGTTATAGTTTGTTGAGATTTCAATGTTGCTCATAAAGAAATTGATCTTGCTAATCCTAAACCGAATAGATGAAATGCTGGCTTTACTGATGAAGAAAGAGCTTGATTTTCAAAATTTTTGACTTCAGGGTTTATAGACACTTTTAGACACTTTTATTCAGACAAAATATGAGCTTATAGCTGGTGGAGTAATTTTTCTTGATCTAGAGCAAAAAATATTTGATGGCGCATTGATTATTTTTTAGTTTCAAATATATTATGAAAAAATCTAAAAGATGCTTTTATTCATGATAAAATTTTTGGATCAGATCATTGTCCTGTTTGAATTGAGATTTCAATATAAATAAAGCAATAGTAAGAGACTCCAATTATTAAATTTCGACTTAATGGACAAAAATGGGTAGGTATTTTAACTAATATGTGTTATA
>CAZFLS010000001.1:0-49068 GCA_964518815.1 uncultured Candidatus Peribacteria bacterium | reverse complement strand
TATTTACATTGTTTATTATTTGATCTTGTAATCATTTTGTATAATCATTTTCTTTCAGATTTTCTAATAAAATATTTATTTTTTGTCTTAAATCATAAAAATCTTCTTTAATTTGTCATAAATCTGTTGTGTTAAAATTTTGTAAAATATCATTTATCATATTTTTATCTCATATAATTTTAATATAATCATTAATATAATTTTTTAATTCCTGTTTACCTACAGTTAATCAGTTATTTGTAGCTTCTAAGTAATCGAATAAATTTATTTTTATAAAATCCTTAATATATGCATTTTTTTTACTTTCAGGAGCTGTTTTGATTATAGAATCTCTAAGTTTAGTTTTTAATATAATATTATTTTCAGTATTTGGAAAATAATTGACTTTCTGGTATAAATTAAGTAAAAGTTTATTTAATTTAATAGAATCTTCTGGATAAGTTTTTTTAATAACTTCTTCTACCTTACCAATTTTTTCAATTTTTCCGTTTACTATTATATCTTTCAATAAATCATTTATATTTTCTTTAGGCTTTAGTCATATTTTAGTTTGAATAATCTTTATTACATTTTGAAATTTGTTTTCATTTTTTTGTATAAAATTAAGTTGTTTTTTATAATTATCAATGAGTTTAGAAATATATACAATATCCTCATTTTTATTCAAATTAATCCAAACATTATCATATAATTGCTGTTGAATTAATTTTGATAAATCGGATATTAAAACAGCTTTTCATCATGAAATATTATATGTTTTTTTATTAGATTGATCTTCTATTTGAACTGTATGGTCCAAAGCATTTATATAGTTTTTATCGACATTAAATTCAAATACAGTTCATCTTACAGTTGCTGCAATATTTTTGTTTTTATATGTTTCAATAAAATATGAATCTTGTTCATTTAAATATCTTATGACATTAGACCACGTTTTTCATCATTCTATATCGAATATAATTTTTGTTGCAGATAAATCAGATTTTGCACTTAATTTGTTTATTGTTATAGAAGTTTTTTCTCATAAACGAGTAATACTTTCATCTGGCCAAAAAATAGTAGCATAAGAACCAGAAAAAGTTCTAATTCTATCTCAAGTTTTAATATCTGATTTATCATTAATTTTAAGTTTAATTATTTTATCCCTTTTTATTATAGCATTTCATTTTATAACAAAAATATAAGGATCTATGGTTTTATTTTCTAATATTAAATTATTAAAACCTTTTCATCATGATATATCAAATAAAATTATAAAAATAATTAAAAATATTAATAATGACATAAAATATACTATCTTGTATTTTTTAATATTATTAAAAATCAATAAAAAAAATTTTGACATAATTATAAAAAAATAAAAAGATTAGAATTTTTTGATTTTTTGATTATTCTATTTGAGCATAAATGAAAGTATGCTTATTTTAACTAAAAATTAATAAAAATAAATAGTTTTATTAATTTTCTAAAATTTCTATGAAAAAACATTATCAATACATAATTTTTATTTTAATTTTAGTAGCTATTTACGAACTATATCTTATTTTTTCTTTTAAATATGTGGATATAGAAAAAGATTATATTATTACTAATTATCAGTTAGAGATAGCTAAAAGTAAAAAAGATATACAAGAAAAAAAAGATTATTTTGCATACATAAATACTGCTGCCTATAAAGATAAAATAGCAAAATTATCACAAAATAAAAAAAATCCAGAAGAAGAAGTAATATTTTTGGTTTCTAAAGATGAAATTGATGTTTATAGCAAACTTGAAGATACTGTACAAAAATTTGACGCATACAAAGAAGAATTAGAAACATTTGGTATGACGAATTGGCAGAAATGGATATATTATGTATTTGGTGTTGATGTTAGAGATTAAGAATACAAGTAAAATTTCTAATATCTAATTACTAATTTCTAATGAAATAATTAATGATTCAATATCTAGGTATTGTTTTACTATAACCAATTTGACATTAAAACATTTGAAATTTTATTAGTAATTATAAATTAAAAATTAGTAATTATGGTAAATATATTGTGAGAATTTTAAGTCTAACTATTATTTATTGATTTACCGAAGAAAAAGAAGAAATAATATTACTATCTGTATGATAAAAAGATTATTGATTAAAATTAAACTATAAAAATTATATATAAAAAAGATTTAGTAAATAGGATTTAAAAATTAATTAATTTTACATATGAAAAAATGAGATATATTAGAAAATATTTTTATTGAAAAATTAATTTTTTGATGAAAAGGTCTTGCAAGAAGTTATTCAGGCAAAACTATTATTGTTACTTGATGAGTAATTCCAGAAAGCATAGTTAATTTGAGAGTTATAAAAATAAAATCAAATTATATTGAAACACAACTTTTAGATACAGTTAAAAAATCTCCATTTGAAGAAAACTTACCTTCTCATTTTCAAGTTTATGGATGATGTAAATGGTTACCAATTTTGTATGAAAAACAGCTTGAAATAAAAGAAAAACAAATAATAGAATCTTTCAATAGCATTAAAGATTATGTAATAAATACAAAATTTCATAATATAATTTCTTCACAAAATATTTATTGATATAGAAATAAAGTAGAATTTTCTTGGTGAAAATACATTTCAGATAAGGAAAATATAAGAGATAATTTTCGTTTTTGATTTCATAAACAGGCAGAATTTGATAGAATAATAAATTGTACTTATTGTGTACTTGCTTCAGATGAAATAAATGACATATTTAAAGATGTAGATAAATTTTCTAGGCAATCCGGTTTGTCTACATATGATCAAAAAACGCAAATTTGATTTTGGAGGCATTTAGTTGTAAGAAAATGATTTTATACTCAGGAAATAATGCTTATTTTTAGTGTAAATAATCTTGATTCTTGATTTACTCCAAAAGCTAAAAAAGAAATACTAGATTTTATAAATGAATTAGAAAAAAAGTATGAAAATATAAAATCAATTTATTTGCTTTTTAATCCGTGAAAAGCAGATATTGTACAATGAGATTATAATTTAATTTTTTGAAAACCAATAATTACAGAAAAACTTTTGAATTATAATTTTGAAATTTGACCAAAAAGTTTTTTTCAGACAAATTCCTTTTGAGCGGAAATATTATATAAAAAAGTTTTGGATTTAGTTTGAAAAAATACCTGAGTTTTATTGGATATTTATGCTTGAACAGGAACAATATGAATATTACTTGCAAGCAGATTTGATAAAGTATATAGTGTAGAAATTGTAAAAGAAGCAAGTGAAGATGGTAAGAAAAATGCAATTTTAAATTGAGTAAAAAATGTTGAATTTATAAATACAAGTGCCGAAGATTTTTTGAAAGATTATATAAAAAAAATAAAACAAGCAGATGTCTTAATTATTGATCCCCCAAGAGATTGAATTAATCAAAAATCCTTACCAGACATTTTAGAATTTCAAGCGAAAATTATAATTTATGTTAGCTGTAATCCTGCAACACTAGTAAGAGACCTAGATTTTATTGTAAAAAATTCAAACTATAAAATTATAGATATTATTCCTGTAGATATGTTTCCACATACACATCATATTGAGACAATAGTTAAGTTACAAGTAGTAAGTTAAAAGTAACAAGTTGCAACTTGTTACTTTTTGTTCTCATTTTTTGCATTTTTATGCATTATATGTTATCTTATTTTTGATAATATTTTTTTAATGTTTTATTTTATGGCTGATAAATTAGCGGCTAATCCATGATCAAAATTAGCAGAACAATCAAAACCAGTGGAACAACCAAAATCAAATTTGCCTGTAGAAGAGAAACGATCTGTTTTAAACTGAACTCAAGAACAGACAGCAGAGTTAAAAACTGAAGTAGAAAAAAATTCTTGAAAATCAAATCTGGATACAATTTTTGAATGAGAAAAAATACCATTTTTGCAAGAAGTAAGAAAATATATAGATAGTTATATAGATGAAAAACTAAAAAATGTTTCTGTTACTCCCGATCAAAAAAACAATATCAAAGTTGCTGCGGTCGATAAGATTATTAACAATCCAGATATGAAAAAAGTATTTGCGTGATTTTCAGATAAAATTGATATTACTAGTAAAATAACATCTTTTTTATGAATTTGAGATGAGGAAAAAAGATCAGAAGAAGATAAAAATAAAGAAAGCTGATTAATAAAAATGTTAAATTTAAAATGAGAAGATTTTAAAAGAGAAGTAGGTGATACTATACTTAATAGTATAATTGATGATAATTTAAAATTAATTATAGATTTGGTAAATAAAAATCCAAAACCTGTTTGATTAGATAAATTTCTATCTAATCCAAAAGCCATAGCAGAATATAAAGAAGGTATTGATATTTCAAAAATACAAACATTAAGTCAAGAAGAATTAACAAAATATTTAGAATGATTAAAATGAGATATTACTAATTTAAATGAAAAAATTGCTTTAATTTCTGCTTGATGAGAAATTAAAGAAAAAATTTTAGATATTGTTTTTACTTTTCCACTCGCAAAGGGAATTTTTGATTGGATTTTATGATCTCCTATTTGAGATTTTATTGCAAAAATATTTGGCTACAAAACCTGAAATGAAATGATAACTTGAATTAATTTTGAGGCTAATATAAGAAAATCTATAAAAAATCTAAAATCTTTTTGAGCTAAAATTTCAGAAAATTGAACATTAATTCCAAATAGTACTTCAAAAATTGATATTTTAAAAGATAAAGATTTATCTTGAATTGATACTGAAAAACTAAAACCATTTTTTAAGTATTGTAATGACAAATGAGCCGATATAAATGATGAGAATTTTTGGAAAAATGTTTTTGAAAATAAAAAAACCAGCTTTAAAATTAAAGAAAAAGATCCAAAAGATGATGCAAAAGAAATTGAAGTAGTAAAAGAAATACAAATTCCAGAAATAAAAGATATTCATTTTGATTTTTCTAATAAAAAACCAAATGATAATTTTTTTAATGACTTAAATAATATTGAAAATTTAGAAAAACAGAAGCAAGCAGATGTAGATAAAAAAAACAAAGAAGAATCACAGAAAACAGAACAAGCAAAAATAGAACAACAAAAATTAGAATTTGCGAATAGAGTAAAAGGTAATCAAAAGTATATAGATCTAAACTCTAGTTTTGTTATAAATCCTGTTATTTGAAAATTAAAAAATATTACTTTGACTGATTTTGATAACTGACAATATATTTTAAAAGTTAAAAATTCTATTAAAGAAGAATCTAAACAATCTGAAATATTATGAATATTACAAACATATGTTGAACTATTTAGTGTAAAAAAAGTTCGGGATTATCTTAATACATTAACTCATCCAGTTACATTTGAGACTATTTCCTATCAAAGAAAAAATTTATTACAAAAAGCGGGAATTAATATTGATACTTTAAAATCCGAAAAACAACAATTTGAACAAGAACAAAAGACTACTAATCAACCAAAAACTGATTTACAAAACCATCCTGAAGTATTAAATTTTGATAAAGTAAAAACAGCAATAGAAAAAGCAACAACATTTCCCATAGCCTTAGAAAATTGAAAAAAGATAAATTATATTTCTAATCAAACTGATTTAGAATGAAAATTAACTATTTGAAGCAATAATTATATTGTTAAAATTTCTAATCCAGCTTGAAGTTATATAGAATCAATTTGAGTAAATGGTGAAAATTTTGAATTAAAGTGAAAAAAATGATTTTTATCTAAAACTGAATCTATCTCAAAGGAAAAAATGTCTGAAATGATTATCTTATTATTAAAAGATTGAATAGCTAATATAAAAAATGAAAAATGAGAGCTAATTTGAGAAATTAGATAAAGAACTTAAAATTAGCTTAAAATATATGTTATCATTAACTATAGAGTCAAAAGAGCCTCAGATTTTTGACAGAAAAAACGATTTATGATAAAGTTAAAAGGTATATAACAAATTATTTTTTAATTTAAAAAGTATGGGTACAGAATTGCATAACAAAAATTGGTTTAATGAAATAAGAAATGCCAAAACTGAAAGAAATTGAATGGAAGTATGATGAACTTTAGCGAAGTCATATAAGGAAAAAGCGGAAAAATATTTAGATAGTAATAAGACTCTTCCTCCAGAACAATTTAATATTTTAGTGCAAAAAATAATATATTTTTTAAGTAATATAGATATAAGTTTAGAAAAAATTGATGAAAAATTTGAGTCATTAAAACAAATAACTATTGAAGAAGCAAAAAAAGATACAACTATTCTTAAAAGAGAAGTTCAAAATAATTGAAATGAGTGAGTAAGATATTTAGTAAGGTCAATAGAGGCAGTTAGAGATGAAATTAGAGATTCTTCAAAATGGAGCTCTATAAAATGGTACAATAAAGAATCTAAAAAATTAGCTATTATAGAACTTGATATATGTATAAATAAATTAAAAAATAAAAACATTTCATGACCTGAAGCTTGGAATATTCTTAAAAATAATATTTCAGATAAAGATATTCTTTCTAAATTCTACTCATTTTTTAATAAAAACGCTTCTTGGTCAAATAATATAAAAGCTGCTTGACTAAAAGTAATAAAAGAAAATGTTTGAGAAGTTCAAATTACGGATACTTTTATTGAAGAAATGGCAGATACTTTTTTGGCTTGAAAAAATAAATTAAGTGATACTCATGTACAGGAAATTAATAAAAACATAGAAAAACAAATGCAAAAAACAGCTTGAGAAATTAGAAAAATGGCAATTAATGAATGGAATAAAAATAAAGATAAAATTATTAAAACTAATCCAAATATAACAAGTGAAGAACAATTAGTGACTTTGTATAATGAGTTACATAAAAAATTTATAAAAGATCAATTAACAATAAAGTATGTTGGTAAATATGTAATTTGAGAAAATGGTTGAATTTCAGTGCCAGATAGTCAAAAAGAAATATGGGAAACATTTAAAAATTCTACAGATATTAAAGATGAATGGACTACATTATCTTTAAAATGACAACAACAAGCCATTTGATTTATGGTTTATGATGTTCCTGCAATGCTAATTTCATGATGAATAGCTTGATGAGTAGCTAGATTATGAGGAGGATTATTATTAAGATGATTTGCTGCATCTTCAAAACTTCAAAGGATTGCTTGAATTACAATTAAAACAGAAGAGATTACTAGAAAAAGTATTAGAGGCAAACAGATTATAGATACTGTAAGGACAATAGAGTCTACAACTAGAAGATGAAAATTAATTCAGGCTGGCCGATTTGTAGTAAAAGCATGAACTGAGTGACTTACTTTTACAGCCGTACATAAATGGATTAGGAATCAAGAATGGTTTATGAATTCTCCAGATTGGTGAAAAGAAGTTATTACGAATTCAATAATGTTTGGATCCTTTTGAGCTGCAGAAAAATTAGTTAATAGAGTATATAAAATATTTCCTGAAACTTGAGAAAAATTAATTCAAAGAAAAGCTGTAGATTGATTAATTAAACAATGATTAACTTGACCAGCGCTTTATACAGGAATTAACTTTATGTTACCTTGAGATTTAAATGCTTTTAATGAGAAAGAAATAACTGAAATATGACAAGAATTAGCGCTTATGGCTATTATGTGATGATGATTACATTTTGCTTCACCAGCTTTAGAAAAATTTGCTGGTTGATTTAGTATATTAAAATCAGGTGATTTAAAAGTTGAAGTAAATGAAAATGCTTGAATATGAGAAGTAACTACGAGAACTGACAGTAAGTTTAAATTTCAAATTACAGATAAAATTAAAAACTGATTAGGAAAATTAAAAGATAAATCACAAAGTGTACTTGAAACTAGAAGACAGAAAAAAGTAGAAAAACAAGTAGAAAAAATTTGAAAAGAACAATTAAAATTACAAAAGATACAATATGATTTAAATGTACAAAAAGCATATAAGAGATCTGGAATAAAACCTGCTGAAGTTGAAAAAAATGCTCGATTAACTGATGAATCAAGATTAAGTAAAGCAGAAGAATTATTATGAAAAACATTGTCAGAAGAACAAAAACAGGCAATTTTAGAAGCACACAAAATTTGAGAAGGAAAATGAGTTTATAACTATAACCAAAAAGAAATTACCAAAAAGGTTAGTATTTTAAGAAAAAAATTTGATTATAAAGAAATGAGAATATTAATGGAGAATTGAATAGTTTGAGAATCAAGATGAACTAAAATATCAGAAAAAATTAATCTTGAAGGTACTCAAAATATTGAAGCAGCTCTAACCGAAATTAATTTAAAACTAAATAATCTTATGGAAGGTGAAACTGCTTTATTAGGAACTAAAACTGTTGGCTGAAATTATTTATTAATTACAAAAGAATCTGGTAAATTTAAAGTAGAAGAATTTCAGAATAATAAAAACACTGACACAGTTTTTTATAATCAAATTCTCGAAATTAAAAAGCCTAATAGTAGTGAAATAATTGAACCAGAGATTTATATTGGTACCAAACATTACGGTAATGTAAAAGAAGTTATTTTTGATAGATCTATTTATTATCCTGTAGAAAAACAAGGTTTTATTAATTCTGTACGTTGAAAAGATGGTAAAATATTAACTCAAGATATAAAAACTGTTTTTAATGAAATTCCCGAAGATGTAGTAATAAAATATACTCCTGATTGACAAACGCATTATGATATAATGAAAAGTGATGTGTCATGAAGAATATATATTCAAAAAGTTGATGCTAATTGACGACCTTTGGAAAAGAGTAAACTAATTAATGAACAGGATTTTATTAATAATAAAAATCCAGATACAATACAAAATATATCAGAATGAAGAGATCTAGTATATGAAAGAAGAGCAGATGATATTGTTGATTGAATAAGAGATTTACAAGCAACACAAAAAATTCAGAAAGAAATTGAAGCATTAGAAAGAATTTGAGAAAAACAAAGAAATAGAAGAGCACAAAATGAAAAAATTAATAATAGAGTAGTGAGAAACTCAGAATCAACTCCAAATCCAGAAACATATCTAATTACAGATCAAAAATGGAGAGATCAAAATCCAACTCCAAGCCCAGAACCAATTCCATCATTAAGAAGATGACGAAGTATTTTGCCTTACATTGCTTATTGAGTAGGTTGAGCTTGAGTCTTACTTGCAAGAGATACTTTAGATAATACATTCCCTGTAGATTCAACAAGATTGAGAAATGGTATTGTTCAGGAAACTCCTCAAGTTCCACCAGTAATACCAAAACCAGAACCGGGTACAGATAAGAAAAAACGATCTATTACAGGCAAAGAAAAACCTAGCAATAAAGAGCACGATTTTAGTAAAGTTGAATTAAAAGAAGACTGACCAAAAGGTGAAGCAGAAGTTCTTGTTAATAACTTGAATGTAAGAAATGCAAAATGAGAAATAGTTTGACCGCAATTAAATAAAGGTGAAAAAGTTAATCTTACTTGAAAATATAAAGTGGTAAATAATGTTAAATTTGCAGAAATAGAAGGTTGAAATTTTGTTGCTATGGCAGCAAAAATTGATACAAATGCTAAAAAGTATTTAGGTATAACTGAGAAAAAACCAGAGGAACCACCAGTAAAAAAACCAGAAGTGCCAGTAGCAGAAGAACCAAAAGGACCAACACCAGCAGAAAAGGAAGCAGCAGAATTCAAAACAAAATTAGAGAAGAGTCTTGAAAATTGAAAAAAGGTAGAAGTGGCTAAATGGAGTTTAAATTATTCTTCACCGGATTGACAAGGGGGAGTAAAAAATAATACTTATAATAGTGGTATTGAATTATATAAAAAAGACGGCAAATATGTTTTAGAATTTAATTGAACCTGAGTGTTTAGTGATGAGAAATATACTTTTAACGACATACCAAAAAAAGAAGAAATTATACAAAAGATAAATGACTTTCAAAAAGCTCAGTTAGATTATCATAAAAGTCCAAAAAAATTTAATGCTCCCGATGCAAAAGTTGATATAGATTATAAATCTGATTTTAAATAATCTCTACAGTTTTAATTAACCTCTCCTAAAAATTAGGAGAGGTTTTTATTATTTGTTTAATATCATTGGCATCTTTATTTTTGGCTACTATATAAGATAATTAAATTCACCAATACCTTTTTCCTATTTTTTTCAGTTTTTTTCTTTATCAAATAATTATTATTTTCGTGCTAGCGGTAATTTTTTTGTTTTTAAAATAAAAAGCTTTATCAAATAAAATTACTACATTTTGGCAAATTTATTTTCTAATTTTTATATTTATGATTTCTTTAAATAAAGTCCATCTTATTGGAAATATTACGGCTGATCCAGAAGTTACTCAAACTTCATCTTGAAAATTTGTTGCTCGTTTTGGACTCGCTACAAATAGAGTTTGGAAAGACAATTCTTGAAAAAAAGAACAGATAGAATTTCATAATATTGTTTTTTGGTGAAAACTTGCCGAAGTTATATGACAATATTTAAAAAAGTGAAATAAGATCTATATTGATTGAAGATTACAAACTAGTCATTGGGAAGATAAAACCTGAGTAAAGAAATATAAGACAGAAATAATAGGAGAAGGCTTAATAATGCTTGGTTTACCACAACAAAAACAAGCTAAAATTATTGAAACAGTTATTGAAGATAGTAAAGAAGAAGAGGAAGAATTAGATGAAGAAGTTGTAGTAGAAACTAAGAAAAAGAAGAAAAAATGAGATTTAGAAGAAGTTCCATTTTAGAGAAGAAATGAGAACTAAGAACTAAGAATTGAGAATTAAGGAAATAAGTAATTCCTCCGGTCTTTGACTACCTCCCCTAATTAGGGGAGGGAGCCGAAAGTAGGAGGGGGATTAGATAAATTTTGATTTCAAAATGAAATGGATATAATAAATATGATTTAATTATTATTAATGTATTTATATGGCAACAGTTACTTTAGATAAAAAAGAATATAATTCTATTCTAGATACTTTAAAATACTATAAAGAAATTTTAGATACTTATGATGCTATAAGTATTGCAGAAAAAGAAAAAAAATCTTGAAAATTAAAAAAGTTAAAATCTTTAAAAAGTCTTATTTGATAAAATGAATATATTTTATACATCTAAATTTGAAAAGTCTTTTCAAAGATTACCAATAATTATTCAATTATTGGCTGTAGGAAAAGAAAAACTATTTAGAAAAAATCTTTTTGATCCAAAATTAAGAACACATAAATTAAGCTGAAAATTGAATAAATATTGGTCGTTTTCTATTGATTATAATTACAGAATTATGTTTGAATTATCTGAAAGTAACGATGTTTTATTTATAAACATTTGAGATCACGATATTTATAAATAATTGTAGAAATTTGGTATAAAAAAGACACAATTTTGTGTCTTTTTTTGAAACATTTAGTTTAAAATCAAAAATAAAGTAATTAAATTTCGGCATAAAATATAGATTAAATCTAAATTAATATATATAAAAAAAGAGCCTTCAAAATTTGCGTTTAAATTAAAAATATGGTAAGATTAGGTTGTAATATATAAATTAATTTTAGAAATTATGACATTAAATATCCCTGAAATAACAGCTCAAAATGCGCTTTCTACTAATAATTCAGCTATATCTGATTGATCTGATAGATTAATATCACTTCTTGAATGATGAGATTGAAGTATTAGAATGAGAGGTCTTGTTAATAATTTATTAGAAGAAGAGTGTAGATGAAATCAGACTAGAATAGCAGAATTGAAAAAACGTAAATCTCTTAAAGATAAAATAAACTATATTATATCGCTTACAACAAATGATTTAAGCCCTAGAGGTCTAATTTTACAAAGAACTAACGAACTTGTTGAAGACATAGAAACAAAATTATTAAAATCTTCGGATTTTTCTGAAAGCTATATTATTAGACATGCAGCTTTAAATAGATTTGAATGTAGATTAAACCCGGATGATTTAAACAAACTTGGAAAAATAGTTAATAAAATAAGAAATTTTTGCACAGAAAATCACTTAGAAGATTTAGCAGATAATCTTGATTTTCATGAAGAAACAGATGCTCAATCAATTATGAAAGTAAAAGAAGTAATAGCTATACTTCAAAAAAGATGAGTAGATGTATCAGAAATAATAAAAGATGATTATAAAAAACTTTTAGAAAATATAAAACCATTGGAGAATCTTGATAAAAATTATAAGAACTTAATGATTGCTTTAAATCAAGTACATGAAGTTGCAAGTCATTGATATACAGATTCAGTACTTTCTCCAACTCAAATGAAAAAAATCCAAGATATAGTAAAAAAAGAATCTGGTGAAATTATAAATAATTTTTTTGATACAGATTGAAATAAAGATCAAATTGAGAACTGAAACAAATATAATAAAAATGAACAAAACTATTTAGAAAAGAGATTAAACGATTTTCCTGTTAGTGCAGAAGAATTAAGACAAAATAGGCTATCAAAAGCGGAATTTGATAAACTTTTTTTGACTCATTTTTCTTGAGAAATATTAAAAGAAGCAAGATTAAGATTTAATAAAAGTAAAGTTGATACATTTTGACATAGAGAAAAACTTTTTGATCAAGATGTAAACAAATGGAGATGAATAGCAAGACAGAGAGTAATAGAATTAAGTTGACAATGAGAAGATGATTCTCATAATAGATTACTTGATAGTTATTTTGAAAAATTTCAGTCTTTATTTTATTTAGATAGAAATTCCGTTTGATTTATACGTCAATGAGTTAGAAATGCAGTAGATACTATTACATGATATCACACTCCAGCACAAACAAATCAAATGAGAGATGCCTTAAGCTGAATTTTGAGAAGAAGATATAATAATTTACAATGACATAGAGATTGGAATTTTTGAAGATGAGAACTTGATAGAGTAAGAGATTTATTATTAAATCAAAACTGGACAATAAATGAAATGTTTTATAATGATAGAAATCCTTTTGAACAAAATGAAACAGGTTTACAAGAAATTACAAAAATAATTTGAAGAACAGAACAATATAGAGAAATTATTAAAACAAATTTAATGCCGACAGTAAACACTATATTAAGATTATCAGAAGAATGAATAAAATTAGCTTTAAAAGGTATTGCTTGAACCTGAAAAATAACATCAAAAATTATTTCTACACCAACATCAGCATTTAATAAATTTATTGAAAAAAAAGCTGAATGATGATTTTTTAAGAAAAATTTTATTAGATTAGCAAAAATATCATGAGTATTATATCCTTTTACTAAATTACTTGAAAAATGAGCTACAGGAACACATTCTTTAATAGAGAAAACGGAAGGAGTAGTAAATAAATGATATGATTCATGTATCAATTTTATAAGAAAAACAGCAAAAGCTAATGAAATAAATCATATGTTTGAAGGCGCTACTTATGCTCTTGATTGAGTTTTATCTTTAGCTTGAAGATGAACATCTTGGTTGGGAAATTTTAATTATAATATGCTTAATACAGCTCAAAAAAGAGAATTTTTATGTCAATTTTATAGATCAGCTTGAAATGAGGAGAAATTAAAAAGATGGATGAAAGTGGCTGATTTATGAAAAGTAATTGATCCAAGATCTCATAGCATATATTTATTTGATGAAGATTGAAGAGTTGATAATATTTATGATTGAACTCCTGATTTATATTGAAAAAAGATAGAATATCGAAATCAAACTCCACCAACTGAAAATAGTGCAACTTCAAATCAAAATACTACTGTTGATGATAATAATCAAAGATTAACGGAAGCTTTGCAAGCAATTGATTAAGCAGACGACTCAACTATATGACAAGTAATTATTGATCAAGCAGCAACTTTATGATTAAATCTTACAGATTATAATTGATTAAGAGATAAAGACGCTGTACATAAAGAATTAATAAGAAGAATAAGATCTATTTGAAAATTTACGAATGCAGCAGCTTTTAAAACAGCTTTTGAAACTGTAGTAAATAATCAAATTCAAAGCGAGCTAACTAATTTAAATGGAAGATTATTGACATATGCTTCTTTATGGACCCCTATATCTTCAGATCTAAAAACAAAAATTAATGGTCGTATAAATACTTGATCTACTTTAGTTTTATGAACAAATAGCACATGAAATCATTTATTAATTAAAATAAAAGAAATAAATACCGCCACAAATACATTTACAGTTCATTTTATACAAAGTAAAACAAGTTGAGGTACACCAATATTACAACCATGTGAGTTTGATAAAAAAATGGAAATAGAAAATGATAAAGTAATTTTTTCATGAGCAAATTTATCTAAATATGATTGTCAAAACTTTTTATTATTTAATCCAGATGGTTCACGAGCAAATATATCATAATTTATTAATCTTCTAGAGCTGATATTAAATTTTATTTTAAGTTAAATTTTATTATAATCAGGATTCAATATATTTTATTAATTTAATTTTATTATTATGAATACAAATAAACATAGATTTATAGAAGAAGAAGCACAAGAAGGTAAATTAACTGATGTAGAGGCAGCAAGAGAAAATTGAGAATTAAAAAACGAATTAGATTTAGCTATTACATATCTTACAAGTGGTGATGAAAAATTAATTGAATATTGAAAGGAACAATTAACTAAAATGTTTCAAGAAAAAAATGGTATAATTTCTACTTTTGAGGATATTAATTCTGGTAGTAAAATTGCTAAAGTAAAGAAAAAAACTAATACAAAAATTTTAAATACTTTAAAAATTTGAGTAAATAATAAATCTACTAAATCTAGAAAATCTATTGAGTCAAATGAGTCTAAATTAGAAAAACTTACAAAAAAATTTGCAAGTTTACGTACAAATTTTTTAGAAGAAAGTAAAAATATTGTTTTTGATATAAAGGCGTATCCTGAATGACAAAGACAAAAAGCAAGTTTTACTAAATCAGGTGTAACTTATAATTTTTTTACAGATGAAACTTGTATAGTTAATCATCATTCAAATAAATTAAGTGATATTGAGTTTTGAGATGTATTTGTAGTAGAACCTTCAATATGAGAAAAAATTAATATAACAAAAGAATTAATAAAGCATTACAAAACAATAATTAAATTAATGAAACAATGAAAAAAGTTTATTATTTTTAAAAAAGGTGATTCCGAAAGGTTATATTTTTACTAAAATTTCTCTTCCAAAAAAAACAGAAAGTGTAACACCTTCTGTTTTTTTTATTTCGGGAACCAATACCCTATGTGAGTAAAATTTTTTTATCAAACATAAATTTTCTAATTTGTCTATATTTTATCAAAAAAATAGAGTTCCAAAATTTGCACTTTATTTTATTTTATGTTAAAATTAAGAAGTAAGTAAATTTATATTTTAATATAAAAGCATGGTAGATAAAGCTAAAAATCCTACTAATGAAGGATCACAAAATACTTGAAAAGAAGCTGCTCAATTAGACAAGAAAAATCCTTCAGTATCTGAAGATACTAATGAAAAATTTAAAATTAGTACTTTTGATGTGTTAAAACAAAAATTACAAGAGGTATGAATGAAAGATGAAGATATTGATAAAATCAAAATAGACTGGAAACAAACTATAGAGTGTTCAAAAAAAGATATTATAAATCTTAAAGAGAGTTTGACTACAGAAAAATCAGAAGAAAAAGACAAGGAAATTGTACAAAAATTTATTGAACAATTCAAAATAAAAAAAGAAGAAATAAAAACAAATACTTGAGATGAATTAGGAAATTTAAAAAATCAAATTAATTCAATAAAAGAAAAAAATGAAAAATGATTACAAAAAGCTTTTGAATTACTAAAAAATAATGAAATTAAAGATAAAGCGTCTAGAAATTTAATGTTAAATTTTATAATGAGTCAATTTATTTACTCTAATAATTTATGTATTTTGAGCCAAAAAGATTGACTTAGCGTAGTAAATCAAAAATGATGAGAAATAAATGAAAAATATAATAAAATAATAAAAGAAAATATTACAAAAGAGGAATTTGATAATCTTACAGTTGTAAATTCTTTTATGTATGATGTGAATGGCAAAGAAAAAAATATTGATGAATTAGCTAAAAAAATAGTAAATGATCATAATAAAAATTTTATATGACAAGAAGAAAAGAAAAAAATAATCTTTCCAGATATTATAGAAGAAAAAGATAAACCAAAAATTATAGAATCAATTCTTAATTCTAATCTTAAAGAAACAGAAAAAACATTTTTAATAGCTTATATAAACGATAAAAATTCTTTAGCTAAACATCAAGATGAATGAGTATCAGCAAGAGATAATGCACAAAAAGACCCAAAAAGTCTTGGTCAACATGTAGAGAAGGCAACTTGAGAAAAAATTCCAGAAGATTTACTTACAAAACAATCTTTAGCAGATGTAGTTAGAGACCCTTTAGATTTTATATGAAAAATGAGTGGTAAAATGAGTCCAGCTTGTGTTTTGTCTCTTTTAGTACTTTGAGTTTGGTGGATTTTTTGAAAACCATTTGACTGAGGATCAAAGACATTTGCGACTATTTTAGCAGTTGTGGGGTCATATTGAGTGTTAGATAGTATTTGATTGGTAGAAAAACTAGCAAAATCAATAGAATGATGAACTGTATGAAAAGGAATTGATACTACATGACAAAAATTAGAAGAAGCTTTTAATTGGGCAAAAAGTAAAGTATGAAAATCATGGGATTATTTGACAGAAGAATGACAGAAAAAACTTACAGAGTGGCATGTATATAATTCTTATAAATATTTAGGTAATGATTTAATTGAAAATGATTTTGATAATATATATTCTATTTGAGTATTAAATATTTCTTGAAAAAGTGCTGCTGATTTTGGTATAAAAGATAAAAATGAACAAAAAGAATTTAAAAAATATATGGAAGATTTATATAAAAAATGAGTTGAAAAATTTGGTTCAAAAGAAAAATTCAAAGAACAAACTAAGGATAAAAGAGTAAAAGATGTAATTAATATTGTTTATTCAAAAGAATCTGATGAAAAAACTAGCTCTAGTATGGAATGAGAAGTAGATCAAGAATTGGATAATGAAAAATTTTCTGGAAAAAAGTCTAATACGCCAATACCTACAATTTAATTTAATTTATTTTATGACAAAAACTTATAATGAAGAAATAGAAGATAATTGTAAAGCACTTTTGGATTTTCAAGAGATTTGTAAGAATTTTGAGAAAAATATGACCAAATTTTCTTCTCAAGTAACAAGAAAACAATTAAAAAAATGAATAAAAAATAAAATTTAATTTTTAATCAAAAGCATTACATGGATAAATTTTTTAATGAATATACTCAAGAATCAAAAAATCTAGCTTCAAATATAAAAACTTTAGATAAAACTAATATGTCATATCTTGAGTATGAGAGATTATATAACACAATAAAAACTAAATTAGAATCTTTAAGAAGCAAGTTAATAGTTTGGCAAGAAGCACCACTTGATTGAGATGATTATAAAAAAAGAGAAAAATTAATTAAAGATTTTGGAGATATTATTAAGAGATTTAAAGAACTTGATTCTAAATATTTTGCTAAACAAAACGCAAAAGAAATTGGAGTAACAGGTCGTACTTGATTTATGGATTTTACTATTACAGAGTCTGAAATTAGAAATATCATACCAGAAAGATTTTTGGCCTATAATAAAGAGTTTGATTTTTATCTTGTAAATATTTCTTGAAAAAAACACTTTCTTAGAATAGATAAAAATAATAAATGAAGTAAGTTAGCAGTAGCACATGCATTAATAAAAGCAAAAGATAATGATTGATATATTGAAGTCTTACAGTGAGCTGATTTAACCAGTAATTTTCAAGGTCTAGAATTACATTGATCAAAATGAGCAAAGACATTATTTATTGATAGAGATGTTACCACAGATGTAGCAGAAAAATTATGACTTGTAAGAAAATTAGAAAGAATAAGGTCATGGACTACTACACAATAATAATAAACTTATTAAATTATAAAGAAATTTATGGTATCAGAAAATAAAAATTGATTAGAAAAAATAAAAATATCTTCACTTGAAGAACTAAAGGAAAAGATCTGATTTTCCGGAACTTTGTCTATTCCTGAAATTAAACAAACAATAGAGTTTACCATAGAAGAATTAGATAATTTGAAAAAATTTATTGAATCTTGAATTGAAACTCAAGAAATTGAGAGACAAATAAAGGAAAAAATTAAAGAAAAATTAAATATTACTAAAGAAGCTGTAAAAGCTTCAACAAAATCAACAGCAAAATTAAAAAGAGATCAATTAAAAGAGGGCTTAGATTCTGAAAAAAGTTCTAAAGAAATAGCAGATATGGAGCATTTGTGACAAATTAAAGAGATATTAAGTATAAAACCAACAGAATCTATAGAAAGTCAAAAAAAAGCCTTTAATCTTTTTAAATTTTCTCTTTTTGCAATAATCAATAATGCGCTTGTAAACTGAAAAAAAATAACAAATCTTGAGGAATTGTCTAATATAAATTCTTCAACACTTAATTTAAATAAAACAGATAAGATTGTTCTACAAAAATTGAAAGAAATTTGTAATCATAAAGATAAACCAATTTATATTTATTTAAATGAAAAATTAAATAATGTTGTATCAAGTGCGAAAAAAAGCGTTCCTAGTATTCAAGAAATAAAAGAAAAAATAAAAGAATGAAAATCTTCAGAAATTTCTGATAAAAATCCAATAATGAAATTTGCAGAAGAACATCCTTATTTAGCTGTATGATGAGCCGTACTTTGAGCTTATGGGTTATATAAAATATTTTCATGAATTTTTGGGTGAGAAGATAACTCAAAATGATCAGAAAAAAAGGAGGAATGATTTTTATCAAAAATATTTGATAAAATACCAGGCTGATCGGCTTGGAAATGGATTTTAGGATGAGTTTTGTGAATATTTTGACTTTGAAAAGCTCTTGAATCTGAATGAGTAAAGACATTTTTTAAAGATACTTTAAATATTAATATTGATGAAAACAGGTTAACAAAAGCACTTGAATTATTTGCTAAATTTCAAATATGGGATGCAATAAAAGTATTAATTTTTTGAGTTGATTCAATGAAAACTTCAAAATTAACTGATGAATATACAAAACAAGTTTGAGCTGAAATTCAGAAAAGCAAATGATTAACTAAAGAAATTGATCCTGCATTAATAAAAACAATTTCTCAATGTAAAGCAAATGAATATATAAATACATCTTTTAGTATTTGATGAGTATGGGATTCTTTTAAGGGCTATGTAAAGGAAAAAATTGGAATTGAAAAAGAAGATCCAGTAAAAAAAGAACATGAGAAAGCAGTAAAAGAGTATTTAGCAGAAAAAACTAAATGAATGAAATTTTGAAGAGATGAACTAGTAGAAGATGTTTTGATTAAAATTATTCCAGATTCTACATGAACATTAATTAATAACTGAAAAGTTGAAAAATCTTGAGATTGAAAAAAAGAAACATCTTGAGTAGAAGTATGAGCAGTGGCTACTTGAGCAGCAGTTGCGACTACAGAATGATGAAAGGATAAAGAAACAAAACCAGATGGTTCCTTACATTGGAGTCTTGATGCACCTATATTGTTTTATTGGATAAAAGGCAAAAGATTTGAAATATGAAAACATTTTACTAGTTGGTCAGTAAGACAGAGAATAGAATGAATAGAAAGAGAATGATTATGAATAGGTAAAAATAAAGATCTTATAAAAGAATATACTCAACTTGAAGCTCTTATTTCAAAAACGGAATTATCATCAAAAGAATCTGTCTTAAGAGACAAATTATTTAACAAATTTATGACAGAAAATCCGAAAGTTTTAGAAAGTGTTACTAATAGAACTAATTTTAATGAAGTAATTAAAAACCCTAAACAAATTGCAGAATTAAACTGAGTTACAGAAAAATTAAGAACTGAAGCTGAATCATATAATAAGCTTGTTGAAAAGCTTACGAGAGATAAAAGGATTATTGCAGAAAATGCAGAAAGAGAAATAAGAAAGGCTAGAAAAAACGGAAAAGAATGATTTATTGATTCTATTAAAGGTGTTTTTGTAAAAAACGATTATTCAGCAGAATGAATAATAAGAAATAATGCATTGAATGATATGAAAATTATTGATGAAGAAATTTTGAAAAAAAACCAAGGACAAGCTTTAAAAGTAGAATCACATTTAAAAAATATTGAAAGTTTATATAATAAACATTCTTTTGACAATACTACTAGATACAAGTTGTCACAGGCAATATTTGGTAATTTAAGTCATCTTTGAGTTATTATTGATACTTGATTATCTAAAGTTCCAGTAGCTTGAAAAGTTTATTCTACAAGTAAACTTTGACTAAAAGTAGGATTTTTATGATTTTGAGCATATACAGTTGCACAATCATGGTGAACAGATAATTTTAAACACGATGCCGCTGAGCTTTGATTTTGATTATTACCTATTACAAGTGAAATTCTTGATTTTAAAGCTGCATTTACAGGTCAAGATTTAGCTTGAAGAAATTTAAAACGAGTAGACAGGTGAATTAGGTTTTGATTTTGAGTAGTTGGTACATTAGCTGATGCAGCATCACTAGTAACCTTATGACAATCTCAATGGGCAAGAGTTTGAATGAACTCAATTAAATGAACAAAAACCGCAACTAAAGTAGCTGATATAGCTAAAGATTGAACAATGTTATGAAAAATAAAAGAAGGATTATTTATATTAGGACAAAGTGCTAAGTGAGAAAAAATACTTACTGCAGCAAAGATTGGTTCAGGAGCAGGAAAAGTCTTAACTTTTTCATCATTATGAATTGCAACTTATCAAGTAACACAAGATTTATTAACACCAGAATATAAAAAAGAAGCTACAAACATTGCTTCAAAAGCTAAGGAAAATATTGAATTAGCTTTAAAAAAATAGTTTAATTATAATATTTAAAACAAAAACAAATATGCATAATCAAGAAATCTGACATTTATGATCAGATAAAGACTCTTATAAATTTAATCCTTTTGATAGTGCAAATCTTATAGATAAAGTTCCAGAAAAAATTATTCCAAACACTGAAATTACTTTTTGGGTTAACTCTATTGCATGAAGAAAGGAATTTCTGGATCGTATTAATAAAAATAATAGTGAAAAATTAAAAGCCGAAAGAATCAAACAATTCTATTTAGATCATAAAAATAACAAAGAAAAAAATTATAAATCACAAGAAAATTTAAGTTGATATTTTAATGAAATTAATACTGTAAATGCTCTATTTAATCAGATTATAGAAATTGTGGTATGAGAATTGTTACGTGCTTATTTTAGTTCATTAAATGAATTTAAGAATTGTCATATATTTGACACAAGTTATCATGACAATGTAAATTCATGAGCAGATTATGTTATGTGTTTAGATAAAACTGAACAAAATAAACAATACATAGCAATAGACTTTTCTACAGCAGAAAATGAAGAAACTTTAGATAAAAAATATTGATCAAAACATAAAACTTGTTGTAAAGATTTTTCTGATTTTTTATGATTAAAAAATCCATATGAATTAAAATTTCCTAGAATTGTACTTATTCCAGAGCCAAATCTTATTTTTCTTGTGGTTAATGAATATATGAAAGAAATAATTTCTTGAAAAAAAGAAATTAAAGCCTATGATTGTTATTTGAAAGTTTTGAGTGATTATAATAGATTATCTTACTGAAATTTTTTTAATTGTAAGACAAAAGAAGAAGTTACAAAAGGTTTCAAAGAAAAAATCAATGAAATTTTACTTATTAATAATTCTACTAATTATGATGAAAAAAAATCAAATCCAGAAACAGGGGTGACTATGACATGAAAAAGAAAATATATCAGAATCCCTATACATTAGCCCTGATGATTGAGATTATTGAATTAATGCTATAACTACAAAAACTTTGGAAAAATTTAGAATTGCATCATCCCAATTTTTAAAATTACCAGAAAATTATTCTGAAAAAAAATGAAAAGAAAATTAGTATTAAAATATTTAAAATTTTATTATAAATTATAAATTTTCTCTCTAATTTCCTTTCTTTTATCATTATCATGAAACTTCAACATATCATCAGAAATTATAATTCCAGAAGAATTAGATAAATTCTTCTTTTTGTTTAAGGTTCTAGCTAGAAATATCCGCTTAAAAATGTTATTAAATAAGTCTAAAATAGGTGAAAAAATTTTTTCTATATTTCCACATTTTTGTATTTTTATATATTTCAAATTATCTTCGTGCAAAGAACTATAATCAATTCACATTGATTTATTAGCTTTTATAAAAAGCTCGTAAGTATTATCTTTATTTAAAATTGGTTTGAGATAATAAATCCAATAAAATAAATAAATATCATTTTCTATTGCTATTTTTGAAAAATCCATTGCATTTTCTGTAATAAAAAATGACAAACAAAGTCTTTCTTTTATTTTATTTCCATAGCGACGAACTCATAAAATTTGAAAAATAAAAGTGGCAAAAATTCTTACAAACCAAAGTTTATTTTTTTCTGTAATAATAAATAAATCAATATCAGATCATTTTTCTTTCGTTGCATACATTGAAAGACTATTACAAATTCATACTAATTTTAAACCAGGAATATATGAGATAAATCTAACATATTTCTGAGTTTTTTTAAAAAGCTCTAATTCATATTTATTTGGGTTTTCTTTAATATTGAGAATTTGTTTAAATTTTTTATGATAATCTATAAAATTCATAAAGTTTTTAAAATTAAATTAAGTTTATTATAATTATAAGTTAAAAATAAAAAAATAATTTTTTTCTATCATATTTTTAGATTTTAAAAAAATTTGATTTTATTATAACTTTAATATAATTAAAATGCCACATAAATTAAATCATAAAGGAGGATTTGCAAATGGCAAAACACAAAAGTCTTAGACAAAGTAAACAAAAACAAAAAAGTGGTACGCATACCAGAAAGACTCAAAAAGGTGGCGGGAAAGGACAAGGAAGAGGTGGTAATAAATAATTTTTTCTAATTCTTTTCAAAAATGAAAGCCCTGCAAGGGCTTTCTTAATTTGCTTTTAAAAAATAAATTACATGCACCATATATATTTATATACTCCTATTCAAAATAATTCACAATTTTATGCTCATTTAACAGAACATTGTGCATGATATGCAGAAAATGAGAGAGCTTTTTTTGTGTTTTGAAATAATGTAATAGGGACATCCACATACTATACTTATTTTGTATTTGATAAAATAAGTAAAGAAAATCTAAACTATTTCATAGATAAAATTTGTACTCCTGTAAAAAAAGAGGTGATTAAGTATGAGTATAAAGTTATTAAAAAAGAATTGAAAGAATATGATTTTAATTTGGATTTAATTGATAAAATCTGAAAAAAGCTATACTCAAAATCATTTAATTACAATAAAACGTTAAAACTTGATTACGAAACTCTTGAAAATTATCATGGCAAATATTACAAGAAAAATAATATTATTATTCTAGAAGAAGATACTATATATTCGGATAAAATGTTAAACGTAGACAAATTTAACATAAAGAAATTTTTTGAAATTAATATTAAAAATGATATTGAATTTGCATATATATTTGATCATTCTATAGAAAATTTATTTATTATTAATTTATTATCAGACTTGTTTGATGATTTTATTTTCTACATATTGAGATACAAGAAAATGGCATATAATAGAATGGATACAATATTTTGAGATTTTGAAGATTATATATATCTTTCAATTAATAAAAAAATAATTAATTTAGTTAAGAAAATTGATAAAAAATTTATAGATGAGTATATCAAAAATAGTCTTGCTAAAAAAGGTTATTTAAAAATTAATGATTTTGATTGACCTTGCATGATTAAGTATTGATGGACATTATCAAATAATAATAAAAAGTTTTTGCTTACAAATCTCCAAAAATATTGCTTTAATTTTATTTCTAGTATTTAAGTCTTTGATATCTAAAAAATAATTAATTAAGCAACAAATTCTGAATTGATATGTGAGACAGAAAAAAAGGATCCTAATTTAATTGCTTTTTTCTATTTTTTTTATAAAATGTAGACACTTTAATTTTTTTTAAATATCATGCCAGAAAATTATTACGACATATTGTGAATATCAAAAAATGCAACTTCTGATGAAATAAAAAGAGCATATAGAGCAAAAGCTATGGAACATCATCCAGACAGACATGGCTGAGATAAAAGTAAAGAAGCAGATTTTAAAAAGGTAAATGAAGCATATTCTATTTTATCTGATAGTCAAAAAAGAGCTCATTATGATAGATATGGTTCAATGGATTGAATGTGAGGTTTTAATCAAGGATTCAACCAGGGTTTTAATATGGATTTTGATTTGTCAGAAATTTTTGAAACATTTTTTTGATGATCGGAATATGGCTCTTGAAAAAGGAGAAAAAATGAATCTTGAGAAAATTTGGAATTTAGAATAAATTTAAATTTTGCTGATGCAATTTTTGGTATTAAAAAAACTATTAAATTTGAAAGAAAAATTGTATGTAAAACATGTTGATGAGCCTGAAATAAACCATGAACTTGAATGAAAACTTGTACAACTTGTCATGGTTCTGGACATATAAAAAAAAGAGTACAATCATTTTTTTGAGTAGTAGAAAAGACAGAGTATTGTTCTGCTTGTGATTGAGAATGAGTTATAATAGAACAAAAATGTAGTGCTTGTTTCTGAGAAAAAAGAATTAATGAAAAAATAGAAAAAGAAGTAGAAATTCCAGCTTGAGTAGATGATGGAATGACACTTAAATTAAAATGAGAATGAAATGAATCGATAAAAGGTAAGTCCGGTGATTTGTATATTGTATTTAAAGTTCCTTCTGATTTAGAATGATTAAAAAGAGATTGAGATGATTTACATTATTCTTTTGATATAGAACCAGTAGAAGCAATTTTATGAACAAAAAAGAAAATCAAAATACCTGTTTTATGAGATAGAATTGTTGAAATAAAACCTGGTACGCAATATTGAGAAATTTTGAAATTTAAATGAGATTGAGTGAAAAATGTAAATACAGATTATAAATGAGATTTATTTTTAAAACTTATTTTAAAAACTCCAACTCGTATTTCAAAAAAAGAAAAAGAATTATATCAAAAGATTGCAGAAGAAAAAGGAATTAATATTAATAAGAGTATTTTTGAAAAAATGTTTGAATAAAAACAAAAATTGAAATGGTTGTTATTTTGCTTTATTATTGGAATACTTGAAATGACAATAAAACTCCTTTTTTTAAAATTAAAAATTTTATAACTATTAATTTATTTATATGAAAAGATTTATAAAAGCTTATATAAAAGACACAAAAAAAACTTGAAGTCTTTTTTCTAGTTCTGCAAAACTTATAAACTCAATGTTGAAACATGTTGATTTTTCAGAAGATCTTAATATCGTAGAATATTGACCATGATTATGACATTTTACAAAAAGTATTCTTTCCAGAGCTAGTAAAAAATCTAAAATAACTATATTTGAAGTTAATGATGAATTTATAAAAGAATTACAAAAAATTGAAGATCCAAGACTTAAAATTATTCATGGTTGAGCAGAAAATATAAATTCTTATATGAAAGACGGGGAAGTAGATGCCATTGTTTCTTGACTTCCATTTGGTAGTTTAGGAAAAACATTTTGTTTAAAAGTTTTAAATGCATCATACAAAGTTCTTAAAAAAGATTGAATATATCTTCAATTTCAATACTTTTTGTCGAATCTAAGTGATGTAAAGTGAGTATTTTGAAATCATGAATTATTTTTTGAACCGATAAATTTTCCGCCAGCTTTTATATATAAATGTTATAAAAAAGATTTAGATATCAATAAATAAAAGTCCTTTTTGTTTTAGCGAAATAAAAATGTTTGCTTTTTAGCTTATTAAAAATGAAAATTCGGTATTTAATATAGTTTATTTTATTTTACTTTTATAACTAAAAGTAACAAAAGTTTTGATGGTGAAATAAACTCGCTACTTCAATATTTCATCTGCTTCAATTTTATTTATCATCGCTCAAACAGTATTTCACCCCCAAACCCCCATTTTCTTCAGAAAATCAATAAATAATATTGTTTTAGTTCCTTGTTTTTAGTAATTAGAAATTTTTTACTTTTAACTTTTGACCTTTGACTTTTATATAATATCCTAAAATTTTAATTTAAAAATTTCTCTTCACACTTGTTGATCATCTCTTTTATAAAGTAAACTTCATTCTTTTGTTTCTTTAAATTCAATTCAATCTGGAAGAAGTTTTTGGATTTTAATTTCCAAAATTCTGAATATTTCATAAATTTCCTTTAAATATAAATATTTTCAATTTAAATCCCAGAAAGGAAAAGAAATTACAATATTTCATTTGAATCAAATTTTTTTTAATCATGTAAAAAATTTTTCATATAGATTTTTTAATATATACCTTTGTTTTTCTATTTTTTCAATTGTTATATTTCATTTTGTCATTACTTCTCAAAGTAATCATTCTGTAACAATACTTGATTTTAATATTTGATCATAAGCATCTTTTGGAAGCTTTGAATCTATATTACAAGCATCCATTTGAAAAATTAAAGTATTTAAATTATCAATTTTTTTATCAAAAAAACTTCTTAAATTTTTCTTTGTTTTTAATGTTAATTCAGTAGAAATATCACTTCAAAAAATATTTTTGTATCATGAATTTATAGCTTCTATTGGTATAGTACCAAGTCATACGAAAGGATCATAAATTCAAAATTTTGCTTCTGAAATATTTATCATTATTTGAGCTAATTTTGGTGGTATCATTCAAACTTCCATATCTCTAAATTTTTTAATATCTCTTTCTCTATATTTGTCTACATCTTGAAAAACAACAGTTTTTCAAAAATATATTTTTTCTCAATTTTCAATGTAATTTAGTTCAGTTTCAAATTTCTCTAATTTTTCTTTTTTGTAAGTAGCACTATTTATATTTAATTTTGAGTTATTTACCAATCTTAAAGAAAAATTTTTTATAGATTTTTTTATCTGGTATCAAGTTTTAAAATTGTCTATATTTTTTCAATAGCTAGCAATAGCAAAATTAATTTTACCTTTATTTTTATCAATATTTTCTAAATAATTTTTTGTCAAATCCATAAAATCTTTTATATTTTTTGATGAATTTAATATTTCAATTATTTTTATTGTTCATCAAATTTTCGGATAATTGATAATAATCTCTTCTCTTAAAATATTGCTAACAATACAAAAAGATTTAGTTACTTCAATAAATTTTGATTTGGGAAAAATATTATATATTTCAGCTAAAGAAAGTAGATAATGTCTTCAAAGAATAAAACAAAACATAAAGTTAAGTTAAAAATAAAAAGTCAAAGGTTATAAGTTAGTTATACGTTAGTACAAAGTCATCCAGTCATTAAGTTATCTAGTACAAGGTAAAGTCAAAATTTAAAAGTAAAAAGTAAAAATTTCTAATTAATAATTTATATATTAGAAATTATTAAGCGTTTTTAGTATAAAAGTAACAAGATACAAGTTAACAGTTAGTTTTTATTAAATTAAAAATTTTTATTTAATAAAAGTATATTTAATTTAAAATTATTCCAAATGTTTTTATAATTTTGATTTTATTTTTAAAAAAGTTATACTATTTTTAAGTTATTTTATAATTTATATTAATTTTTATTTATGTTTGAAATACCAGTTTGAAATTTACTTAATAGTTATCCTTGAGATAGTCAAGAATTAGAGTTTAATGGGGAAGTATATGATTGATTTTACGAAGATTTAATATTTAAAAGTCCTCTTTATCTTAAATTAAAATTAGTAAATCTTGATGATGGAATTATGGTAATTTTTGATATAATTGAAACAGAAGTTGAGTATGAATGAAATAAGAAAAAAATTAAAATTGAAAAAATCGAAAGAGAATTTAAAGAAAAATTTGATACAGCAAATCCAGATGATATTAAATATATAAATATAAATAAATCAATTATAGATTTAAAAGATGTTATTAGGGAAGAGATTTTAATGCAATGTTTTTAATTTCATATTATAAATAATAATTTGGATATAAGTTTTAAATAAAAGAAAAATAAAATATATAGATTAGCAGTATCGTTTTGTTTGTAAAAGTTCGAATTTAATTTTATTAAAAAATATATAATAAAAAAGAGTTAAAAAAGTTTTGACTTCAATAATTTTTTTTATAATATACACAGGCTTTTTTATATTCCCGCATAGCTCAGCGGTAGAGTAGGTGGCTGTTAACCATTTGGTCGCTGGTTCGAATCCAGCTGCGGGAGCCAATTTGAAGATTTTGAAGCAAAGAGCAGTTCGTTGAACGGCTCTTTTATTTTGTATTGTAGTTTACTGCCTTGTGCAGAAAAGTTCGCAAATACAAAATTTAGTAATCTTCGTTTTTGCTCAGCTTGCGAACTTTCAAATAGTTCATAAGCACGATTTGCTAGTTCCAATATATAAGAACTTGTTATTAAAAATTGTTCATCTGCTTTAGAATGATCCATTAATCGTTGTAAAATATCTTGTTCTTTTCTTTTTAATTCTTTTATTATTTTGTCATATTCATTAGATGTAATTCTCATCAATTAGAATAATCAGTTTGTCCTAAATCAAAAATTTTTGAAGCATTTATTTTTGATACCGTATTTATAATACTTGAAACGCTTGTAAAATCAGTAAATACAATATTTTTTGAGTAATGAATTGTTGAAACTTGTCCTTCGGCAATATATTTTTCTTCCGTTATAATTCCCATATTTTCAAGCTTGTTTTTCAGTTTACCAAGAATTTTAGAAAAATCATCATCTTTAAGTTCATCAAAATTATTTCAAAAAAGAAGCTTCGGAAGAGACAACTCAATTCTAAGATTAATATTCATATTACCGTTATTTACAGACTTTATAAAAGTAAGCCTCGGTTTATATATCTTCATTCTTAAATCTTCTTTAGTGGGATTTTGAACACATTTTGCAATATGATTTGAAAATGGTATAAAAGGAGCTTCCCAAAGTCATTTTGCATTTGGCTCAAAATATTCAGGATTCCTTATTCGAATCCTATGTATAGGTAATGTGATTAAAACTGTGTCTATCATAAGAATAAAAATTAAGAAATAAAATTTGAACAAGTTTGTTCTTTATTAAAATTCATCATTTATCTTTTTTTTACTTCTATCGATTTCTATAAGCAACTCAAAAAATCATACCAAGTTTAAAAGTTCTTGTTGTTTTTGAATGTTTATAGATGTATTAACATTAGTTTCCATCGAAAGTAAAAACAAAAAAAGTAAAGTTTCAGGCACTTTACTTATAGGTTGGTCTAAGATGGTTTAAGATATATCTTAAGATGAAAAATTATAGGAATATTTTGTGTTAAATCTGATAAGATTAGAGGAGGTGATAAAAATTTCTTTTATTCAGGTTTGCAATATAATTTTTTTTCTTAGACTATTATTGGCATTATAATATTTCTTTTTCATTTTCTTCTGTTTTTCAATTGATAATCTATTATATTGTATATCTAATTCTTGAGCTATATCTCAGAAATCTAAATCTTCATTAATTGGTTTATATTTGTATAAGATTTGAAAAAATTCGGTTTCTAGTCTTGATAAAGGAATTTTAATATTATTTATAAATAATTCTTTTGTTTCTGATATATAATTTATTTTTAAAGGAATGGTATCTTGTGTTTTAGAATTAGTATCTGTTGCTGAGTATTTAAAAGTATTCATATTATTTGATTTCTTGTTATCGTCTAAACTACCAAAAATAGCCTGAACTTCTTGAAATTCTTCTTGATTTTTGTTTCTAACGTTAGCAGATCAAATTGATTTTTTTTGTGATTTTTTTATTCATTTTTCAGTAGAATTTTTAAGACATTCAAAATCAAAATTACTTTTTCAAAATTTATCTTTCTTGAAATCTTCAAGAAATTTTTCCTTAATACATATTCTAAATCAAAATTCCATATCATCATATTTATTAAGGATACATTCGCTTTTTATAAATTTTATATCTCAAATTTTTTCTAAAAATAATAGAACGAGTAAAACATCTATTTTTGTTCAATTATAAGTTTTATACGAACTAATAAATAAATATTTTGAGGAATAATCTCTTAATAAATAGAACAAATGACTTGTAACTTCTTTTATTTGTACTTCAGATTTTAAAATATTTTTATTCCATCATACTAATTCATCGTTTAACCATAATTTTTGATATGATAGGATTTTCTTTTTAATAATATTATTGTTCAAATTTATTCCAACAGAAATTCAATTATCATCGTCATTTAAAGTTTTAAATTCATCTATATTAAATTTTTTTTCTAAGTAATATGATAACATAAAAAGGTCTGCTTTTAAAATATTGTTATCCTTTTTTAATATAAATTCACCTCGCCTAAATATCTTAAAATAAATACTGTTTATAAATCAAGCCTGCATATATTTTCATAGTATATTGATAGATTCTCTTATTTTTAATTTTCAAGAAAAATCTAACTTTTCTAAACTTACATAAAATAATTTAATTCATTTGATTGATACATATTGACTTCTATATTTAGATTCTTCAATTAAGTACCATAAAAGAAAGATTCATTCTTGATTTTCATAAACTATTTTATTTTTTTTCATTTTCTGCATTTGAAGTATTTATTATTAATTCTAATTTTTTAAATTATATCTTTTCATTAATTTAAATCAAATCTTAACAATTATTAACAAAAATTTGGATTTTATACTTTTTTTATTAATATGAACTTGCTACAAAACCGAGTTCGTATTTTTAAGTATGTATTGAAAAACCTGCAGGCAGTATATGGTAAGTCCAACTGTCTGCAATTCAATGCATGCGGAAAAGGTTTTGTAGCAAAAACTCTGGCACATATACTGCCTGCTTTGTTTTTGCTACAATAAACCACAAATAAACTCGGCAATCTTATTTATTGATTGCCTTTTTATATGAAAAATTTATTTCAAATTTTATATGAAGTATTAAAACAAGACAAAAGATTTATATCTCAAGAATGAGATTTATTGAAGAATGTAATAAGAGAAGAAGCAGATAAATTAGACGGGGATCTTATATGGTTACTTTTTAATAATAAAGACACAAAAAAAGCATTTTTTAAATCATTAAATTATTGAAGTAATTTTGAAGTTTTTGATAGTAAAAAATTCATTCAGTTTATAAACAATAAAGAATTTTTACCCGATAGCTATACAAGTTTCAAAAATAAAATCGGACTCACAAATTCAAAATGAGACCTCCTAAATGACAACAATGATGTTGTTTTAAGTTTTCCATATAAAGACTGTATTTTGGCTTGAGGACAAGATAAAGAAGATGTTAAAAGAGATGAAGTTTTTTATAATGAAATTTTATGAAATGATGATATAGATAGACTTCTTGATGAAAAGGTTTTTACGAATTTCAAAAGAATAGATAAGACTTGAGAACACAAGCTTGATTGATTTAAAAGAGATGAAAATTGAACTATAAAAGATAATCTTATTATCAAATGAAATAATCTTTTAGCTCTTCATAGTTTGAAGAGCAGTTTTGCATGAAAATTAGACCTTATTTATATTGACCCCCCTTATAATACTTGAGGAAATTGAGATACTTTTGAATATAATAATAGATTTAAACATTCTTCCTGGCTTACTTTTATGAAAAATAGGTTAGATATTGCAAAGAATTTACTTAAAAAAGAATGAGTATTGATTGTTGCAATTGATAAAGCTGAACAAGTATATTTATGAGTATTACTTGATGAAATATTCCCAGAATATGAGAGTCATTGCATTACAATAGTTCATAATCCAAGATGAGTACAAGGTACAAACTTTTCTTATACCCATGAATTTGCATTTTTTATTATTCCTAAAGATAAAAAAACAGTATTAAATAGAAAAATAGCTGAAGAAGACATAAAAAATAGATGATTAAGAGATAATGGCTGAGAGTCAAAAAGAACAGATGCTAAAAATTGTTTTTATTCAATTATAGCAGACAAAAAAACTTTACAGGTTATCTGATTTTGAAATGTTTGTTCCGATTGAACTCATCCTCAGGTTAATGTACATGATTGAGATTTTGTTGAAATTTATCCAATTGATAAGGAATGAGTGGAAAGAAAATGGAGATATGCTCGTCAAAGTATAGAAGAAGTACAAGATTTATTACACGTGAAAGTTAATAACGATGTTTATGATATTGATATTTGAAAAGATTTTTGACAATATAAAACAGTTTGGATAGATAAAAAATACGATGCAAATGAATATGGAACAAAACTTATAAAAAGTTTGGTTCCTTGATGTAAATTTAGTTTCCCAAAATCTTTATGGAATGTATATGATTGTATATATGCAATAGTTTCAAAAAATAAGGAAGCAAAAATATTAGACTTTTTTTGAGGTAGTGGGACAACAGCTCATGCAGTTTTGGAATTAAATAAAGAAGATTGATGAAATAGACAATTTATATTAATTGAGCAAATGGATTATATTAGAAATGTAACTATTCCTAGAGTACAACAGGTAATTAAAAATAATTGATGATGAGATTTTGTTTATATGGAACTTATGAAAAATAATCAAAATTTCATTGATAAAATTCAAGAAGCTAAAACAAGTAAAGAAATAATAAAAATATATGAAGAGATAAAGAAAACATGATATATAAATTACAAAGTAAATATTAAAAATATTGATGAAAATACAGATGAATTTGAAAAATTAAGTATAGAAAATCAGAAAAAGTTTTTGTTCAAGCTTCTTGATAAGAATATGCTTTATGTAAATTATAGCGAGATTGAAGATGTAAATAATTGAGTAAGTAAAGAAGATAAAAAGATTAATGGAGAGTTTTATAAATAATTTATTTTTTAACTAACCAAAATATGAACACTTATATTATAAGTTACGATCTAAGAAAAGATCAAAGTTATTGACATTATGAAGATTTATATCAGGCAATAAAATCTTATGGTACTTGGGCAAAGATACTAGAATCAGTATGGGCTGTTAAGACAGATCAAAGTGCAGAAAATATTAGAAATTCTTTACAAACAAAAATAGATAGTAATGATCGTATATTTGTTATCCTTTCTTGAAGAGTTGCTGCTTGGCAAAATGTTATTTGTAAAAATGAGTGGCTTATGGATAATCTTTAATTTCAAAATTATGAATAATTGAAATAATGAAAATCAAGCAACAAAAATAGTTCATCAAGTATGACAGCTGACTTTTTATGAAGTACAAGAGGAAGAATTAGATATTATTAAAGCTTGACCAAGAAATAATTTTCCACTTTTAATTGATATATCAATTTTTTTATTTTGAGTTTTTTTTACAGCTTTACTTACATTATTAACTTGAACAAATTTTAAGGATAAAATTTATGAAATTTTATATCTTTCAATATTATTTTCTAGTTTAATAATTGGTATTATTATGTTAATATTGTATTTTTTGATTAAAAGAGAAAATAGTTTTGAAAAAACTATTGAAAAAATAATATCTAGAAAAAAATAATTTATTTTATGTTTTAAAAAATAGAAATTAACTATGACGACACAACAATTTCTCTACCAAAAATTTGATACCCTTTCCGAAATGGATGTTCTCGATAAGAACATTCCTTTGAATATTACAAAAAATCTGAATGAAAAATTTCAGATGAGAGAGTATCAAAAAGAAGCTTTTGTTAGATTCTCATATTATATAGACAGCTATAAAAACAAGAAAATACCTATTCATTTGCTCTATAACATGGCAACTTGAAGCGGTAAAACTTATGTAATGGCTGGACTTATTTTGAGCTTATATGAAAAATGATATAGAAACTTCTTGTTTTTTGTAAATTCGACAAATATTATAGAAAAAACGAAAGATAATTTTTTAAATAGTAATTCTTCAAAGTATTTATTCAATGATAAGATTGTGTTTGATGGAAAACAAATACAAATAAAAGAAGTTTCTAATTTTTCAGGTAATACAGATGATAATATTAATATTAAATTTACCACTATTCACGGACTTCATACTGATATGAATGTAATATGAGAATGAAGGGTATCTTATGAAGAATTCAAAGACAAAAAAATAGTTATAATTTCAGATGAAGCCCATCATATAAATACACTTACAAAAAATTGAAATTTAAATAAAACTGAACAAGAAGAAAAGACTTCATGGGAATATACAATAATGAAAATTCTTAATTCTCATATAGAAAATATGCTTTTGGAATTTACAGCAACGATAGATTTATGAAATGAAAATATATCCGAAAAATATCTTGATAAAATTATTTACAGATATGATTTAAAACAATTTAGACTTGATTGATATAGTAAAGAAGTAGATATTTTAAAGGCTGATATGGAACAAAATGACAGAATATTACAGGCTCTTGTTTTAAGTCAATATAGATTAAAAGTAGCAGAAAAAAATAAAATATTATGTAAACCAGTTATTTTATTTAAGGCTCAAAAAACAGTTGCAGAAAGTGAAAATAATTTAATAAATTTTGATAAGCTTATAAAAGAATTAAAGCCAGATCAGATTTTAAATATAAAAAACAAAACTAATTCAGAAATTATATTAAAAGCTTTTGAATTTTTTGAAGAAAGTAAAATAAGTCTTGATTTACTTGTGAATGAGTTAAAAGATGATTTTGTTCATGAAAATTGTATAAGTGCAAATGATGATAGTGAGGCTTGAAAAAATCAATTACTACTTAATACTCTTGAAGATAAAAACAATCGTATAAGAGCTGTTTTTGCTGTACAAAAACTAAATGAATGATGGGATGTTTTAAATCTTTTTGATATTGTAAGATTATATGAGTCTAGAAGTAATGTAGTAGATAAAAAAACTTGAAAAATCAAAGTTTGACCCCAAACAATTAGCGAAGCTCAACTCATATGAAGATGAGCAAGATATTTTCCTTTTGTAACAGAAAAAACTTTATGAGAAAATAAATTCAAAAGAAAGTTTGATAATAAGCTCGATGATTTAAAAATACTTGAAACTTTTTATTATCATACAAGTTTTGATAGTTTATATATTGCAGAAATAAGACAGGCTTTAAGAGATATTTGAATTATGGATGAAAAAGAAAAAAAGGATTTTATTTTTGAATTTAAAAGATCCTTTAAAGATAGTGAATTTTATAAAAATTGAGTTATTTTTACAAATGAGAAAAAATTTAAAGATTATTCAAATATTGATAGTTTTGAAAAAATCTGACTCCAAACTAAAAGATATGAATTTAAAGATTTATTTACTTGAAAGAGCTATGATATAGAAGCTTTTGATGATAAGAAAGATAATTTTAAAATAGAAAAAGAACCAAAAAGTATTTTAATAAAAGAAATTGATAATAGAATTGTAAGAAAAGCTATACAAAGAAATGATTTCTATAAATTTTCCAACCTTAAAAGTTATCTTTGAAAACTTCAAAGTATTGATGAGTTTATTAAATCGGATAATTATCTATGAAATATAAGTATAGATTTTTACAGCTCTAAGGAAGTTTTAGAGAATTTAACAATAGAAAATAAGTTAAAAGCTGTTTCATCTCTTTTAAATATCTTAGAAATTGAAATTAAAGATAAAAAAGTTGAGTATGAATGAACAAAAACTTTTATATCAAAGAATATTTCTAAATATCCTTTTGAAAAAGCTATAAAAGTGGATTTATGAGTAGAATGATTTTGAGTAAATAAAAAATGGTTTGTTTTTGAAAAAATCAATTGAACTAGTGAAGAAAAGAGTTTTATAAAAATGTTTGAAGATATAATACAAAAATTAGAAAAAAAATATACTAATATTTATTTAATCCGAAATGAAAGAACTGTTGCTATTTATTCATTTATAAATTGAGATAGGTTTGAGCCTGATTTTATATTGTTTATGCAAGATAAAATTACAAAACAACCTTTTACTTATCAAATATTTATAGAACCGAAATGAGATCAATTTAAGGATAGTAATTTAGGATTTGAAAATTCTATAGAAGGCTGGAAACAAGAATTTTTACTTGAAATAGAAGATAAAGCAAAAATATTAGAAATGAACTTTTGAAATTATAAGCTTATTTGATTACCTTTTTATAGTGAAAAAAAAGAGAATGAATTTGAAAAAGCTTTTGAAGATAAATTTATAAAATAATACAATAACCTTATGTCAGAATATTATAACCCAAAACGCACAAAAAACATATACAACCCAAAAGATAGTCAACCTTTTAAATTAAGTAGATCTAAAATTGATTTATTTATAGATTGTCCAAGATGTTTTTATTTAGATAGAAGACTTTGAATTTGAAGACCTCCAGGATTTCCTTTTAGTTTAAATAGTGCAGTAGATCATCTTTTAAAGAAAGAATTTGATATATACAGAAACAATTGAGCAAAACATCCTCTAATAGAAAAGTATAATATTGATGCAAAACCTGTATCTCACGAACTTTTAGAACAATGGAGACATAATTTTACTTGAATTCAGTATTTACATTCAAAAACCAATTTACTTATATTTTGAGCTATAGATGACTTATGGCAGAGTAGTAATTGAGAATATATTGTAGTAGATTATAAAGCCACTTCAAAGAATGAAGAAATAACAGAATTAAATCAAGACTGGCAAGATTGATATAAGAGACAAATGGAAATATATCAATGGCTTTTAAGAAAAAACTGACTTGAGGTTTCAGATACAGGATATTTTGTATATTGTAATTGAAATACAGACAAAGACGCGTTTGATTATAGGTTAGAATTTGATATTAATCTTATTTCTTATACTTGAAATGATAATTGGATAGAAAATACTATTATAGAGTTACATAAATGTTTAAATAGTGATATTATACCAGATTCAAGTAAAGAATGTGATTATTGTGCATATTTTGAGAACTTAAGAGAAGTTATAGAAATATAAAATAAATCTTAGAAGATCATATCTAAAATATAATAAAAAAAGTAAAAAACAACAATATAATATAATAAGGTAATATTTTTTATTTAAATTATTAAAGTTTATTTTATTTTTCACTAACAGTTTAATTCAAGAAACTAATGCAAATAACAATACAATAATAAATATAACTAAGATTAATCAGTATAAAACGGGTATATTGAGTAAGTAATTTTCTAATAAACGCATTAATAAAGTATATATTAAAGATATTTTATTATAAATAATTGTATTAAAATATTTTAAAAACATCTTTTTATTTTTTGCCATATAAATTATTTAGTTATAAATTATTTTCGTAAATTGTAATTTGAAGTGCAATACCTAAATCATTAAGTTATAATAGTTTTAGATACCATTAAATAGTATATATTTAAATCGTTAATCCAACAAAAAAATTGAAAAAGAATTTTTATGAGATACAATAATAGGAAATAATTCTTGTTATATTTCAAGAACTTCTTAGAAGAAAGCTAAGGATGAAGAAGAAGAGAAATAGAGTTAAGAATTGACTAAATTCAAAAAATATGATCTAATATGAACATTAATTATACTTTTTGTTTACAAAAAAATAAAAACAAATAATATATGACTGAAATATTAGCTTTTAACGTTGTAGAAAAAAGTCAAAAGATAGATAAACCAAAAATATCTATTGATGAAAGTATTAAGAAACAAAAAATAATATGACTTAAAACAGACTTTATTTGATTAAATGAAGTTTTCGAGCAAATAAAAGACATAAAAGATTTGAAACAGAATGGTTTTGTGAATAAAGATGAATTTTTTATGACAAGTGCTCAGTTAGAAGCAAAAAAACAACAAATAATTAATAAGATTAATAATAACATATCATCTGATGAAGTAGCAAAACAAGAATTGGTTAATATTGTAAAGGATTTATTAATTCCTGAATGGTATGAAATACCTTTAATAGCTCTGCCAATTACTCAAGAATGAATTGTTTTAACAAAGAGTGTTAAATTAATTAAGGCAATTGAAAGATTTGAAAAAAATTACGATAAAATAAAATTGCTTTTTAAAAATGATAATTTTTTTAAAACTATAGAGAATTTAATAGCAAAACTAAAAGAAACATTTGATACTAAAAATCTAGAATATTTAATAAATGGTTTAAGAAAAGATTCTAATAAAATTTTAAATACTCAAAAACAAAGAGAAAATGCTACAAAGCTTGCAAATGAATTAGAGAAGTTAAAGAATGAAGTTGATGCTATTAAAAAAGAAAAAATAATAATTAAGGAAGTTGAAAAACCTACTAAAATAGAAGTAAAAACAATAGAAAAAGGTGTAGAAAAATTGGATGTTTTATCTTATCGTCAGATTGAAAGTGAGATAGAACAAAAGTTTTTTAGTAAAATTGATAAAAAGAAATTTAGGGAAATCTGTAATGATGCTATTGCTAAAATGGAAAAAAATTTAGAATATCATTATAAAAATAATTCTAAACCTGACATGATAGATAAAAATACAAAAAGATTTTTGGATTTATTTAGTGAAAAAAGCAAAGAAGTTTTTTGAAATCGAGTAGATTTTAAGACACTTGAAGAATTAAAGAATTTCAAAAATTCTATTTATTAACCTTTTATAATTATGTGAGTAAATAATATAAATGATTGACTATCTAAAACTACTAAAATAGTAGCTGAAACAGAAGAAAAGGCAGAATATGATATGGATATAGATAGAGACTTTACTTTCTTTAGGAAAACCATTTTAGAAAATTTAGGCGAGAATTTTTATCCCTGATATTTGAGATGAAAAGGCGATATTACTGAATTAAAAGCAGAGAAAGAAGAATGGATTAAAAGGTATTTTGATATGTTTATGTTAAAAATTGATAAATTTATTGAAGATATTGATAAAAATAAGTATAAAGATTATTGAGATTTTATATTTGTAAAAAATTATATTGTTAAACTTTTTGAAAACTTTTATTTAAAAAAACCTCTTAAAGAAGTTTTTTGATGAAATAAAGAAATAGAAGAAAGGTTTCTTAATCTATCAGAAAAATATTTATTTAATGCCTCTCGGACTTATGTAGAAATAATGGATTATAGAAAAGATAGTGTAATTCAGAAAGAAAAGGAAGATGAACAAATTAAAAAAGATTTGGATTTATTAATTAGCAGTGGTATTAAGGATACATAGGATTAATTTTAATAATAGAGAGTTAAGAAATAGATTAATTTATTTAAATAATCTATAATTTTTATGGATAAGCCACAAGCAAATCATACTTCTATATCAGAATCAGTTGAACAAGAAAAAGATATTGTTAATAATATAAATTTTTTTATTTCAACAATTGAAACTAATAATAGAGATAATTTTGTTTCTTTAGAAATGAAAGATGAAAAAGAAGAAAGTAAGTTAGAAATTATTAATTTTACTTATGATACTTTTCTCAATCGTTTAAATTTTTATATGAATAATATTAGTACTTTTTATCCTAGATTTGATGATTTTGAATTTTTAAAAGAATATATAGGTAGAATATTTATTTTAGTTAATCCTAACTTACTTTGAAATTGTAATGAGGAACAAAAAAAGATGATATTAGAAAAAAGTCTAGATAGCGCTTTTGAAAATAATGAAATAAAACAAAGATTTTATAAGTTATTGAAAGAATATATGTCTGATAATATGGTACAAAAAGTAAGAGAATTAAGTACTAAACATCCAAAAGCAAATGAAATACAAGAATTAGCAGACGGTATTATGAAAAGACTTCCTAAAGATGAGGTTATTGATTTTGGTAATGACTAACTAATAGCAAACCTTAACCTTCCTAATTCCAAAATCTGTGAGTAATATTTAGTTCGCAATATATTCGGTAGGTGGAGCCAAGATGGAATTAAAGAAGAAAAGGTGTCAGTATTTTGCATACTGATGCCTTTTTTTATTGGTTCTAACCTTTGATATTCTCTTTTTAATTCAGTCTGGTAATTCTGGATTGGTATGAACCATTTATTTCTAATGTTTATTCTTTTAAAATAAAAGTCGTTGAAATCAAATTCATTCTCCAAAAATCAGTAATTATAGGTAAATAAGTATTGACTTTTTTAAATTTTAGTTATTGTACATATACAGTAATTTATTGGTTATTAAGGAATAATGAATTAGTCAAACAATGCTCATTAACATATAATTTCTAAAAACAAAAATAAAATAAAATAAAAATTTGGGGGCAAAATATGAAAAGATTTATTACAAGAAAATATAATGACGGTGTTTTTATTTTTGATACCAAAGATTTATCTTCTCTTTTTATTGAGGGTTCATTGTCAGAAATTGCTTTAATTTTTTTAAGTAATCCAAACTACAAGCTTGAAAGGAAATATTTGGATGCCTATGAAAAAAAAGATCATAAAGAGATAAAAAAGATGTACAGAGAAATTAAAAAAATAGTAGCAACATTTATATCTAAGAAAGCAAAAGCCAAAAGCACTTCTGATAAAAAAGAAGTAGATAATGTAGACGTTAGAGGTAATGCTTTTGATAAATTAATCGAGTATGCAATTCAAAACGATCAGATTATTAACGCATCCATAGAGCTTACTAACAACTGTAATCAAAGATGTAAGTTTTGTTATTTGGATAATTTTACTGAGAAAGGTTTAGATAAAGACACTATAATAAATCTGGGTCGTCAATTAAAAGATTTGGGAGTGGTATCTGTTTTATTCACAGGAGGGGAGTTATTTTTAAGAAAAGATGCTCTTGAAATATTGTCTGCATATAATAAAATGGGTTTTTGTTTGGAAATAAAAACCAACGGCACGATTATCAATGAAACGATAATCAAAAAACTTAAACACCTAAATCTTTTAGATTTACAAATTTCAATATATGAAACCAAAGATGGGTTTTCTGGTATTACCTCTACAAACTATAGTTTTAGTAAATTATCAGACACCATAAAAAAAATGATTGATAACGGTATTCCGGTATCGCTATCTGTAATGGTTGGTAAACATAATATTGATGAAATTGAACAAATTCACGAAAAAATCAAAAAGATTGGGGATGTTAATGTTTCTTATTCTCCATACATTACTCCAAACAGAAAGGGCTTAGAATACGGGATAGAATTAAGACTATCAGCGAAAGAATTGAAAGAAAAATTTGCACCATTTTTAAAAAAAATCAATGGTTTTACTGAACAAAAAAAATACAGAAATTGTGCAAACGACAAAACTGTTTGTTTTGCTGGTAAAGATCAAATAGCTATAGGTTCGGACGGCAATGTATATCCTTGTCTTGACTTAAGGATAGTAATGGGAAATATAAGAAAATTACCTCTTAATGAGATTCTAAAAAATAAATACAAATTCCTTAATAAGTTTAGTATTACAGAAATACCGAAATGCATGAATTGCAAAATAAGAGATTTTTGTGATAGTTGTATAGGTGTCGCACTGATAGAGAATGGAGATTATAGAATACCATCTTCTCATAAGTGTGATGTAACTAAGTTTTTTATGAAAGGAGGTGAAAAATAGTTATATAATAAAAACAAATAGGTAAAGTGATGTAAAAATGTTCAAAAATAAATCTTAAAGGAGTTTAATGAAATGAAAAAACAAATCAAAAAAGTAAAAGTTACAAAAGGTGTAAACATCCAGGCGTGCGGGTCAAAACAATCGAAGGGCCGTGCAAACTGTAAAATGTTGAGAAATATTTCTTGTAGAAAATAGCGGACTTATAAATTCTGCGAGAATATTTTTTCAGTATTTACGAAATATAATAGGGTGGGTTAATTAATAACTCGCCCTATTTAATTATTTTTTTGTTTTTTAAGAATTTTTGATTAATATTTAACTACTTTAAATTATAAGTTAATTATTTATGGATAAAAGTATTGAATTAATCAGTAATAGAATAATATTAAGACAGTTGAAAGATAAAGATACTCAAGACATCTTTAATTTATTTAAAAATAAAAAAATAAATTATTGGTTCTGATGATGATTATCATTAAATGAGACTAAAAAATATATTAAATCTAAGATTAAAAAATTTAATAATAAGGAAGAATTTTGTTTTTGAATAATTTTAAAAGATTCTAATAAAATAATAGGAGAAATTGATTTAATAGATTTTGATATAGATAATAAAAAAGCAGGATTGTTATTTTGGTTATGAGAAGAATATTGGAAAAAATGATTAGCAACAGAAGCGATCCAATTAATTTTAAAATACTCTTTTAAAAATCTAAAACTTAATAGGATTTATGCAAATATTGAAGAGGAAAATATAGATTCAATAAAATTAATTAAAAATAATAATTTTATTTATGAGGGTTTATTAAGAAAAAGTATTTTGAGAAATAAAGAATTTAAAAATGAATTAGTGTTTAGTTTATTAAAGAATGATTATAATTTATTAATCTTAGCTAATGAAATTTATATAAATTTGTTAAAAGGTCATAATATTCTACTAGCATGAAAAACTGATTCTTGAAAAACCTGGTTTGTTAAAAACATTCTTATTTCTTATTTACAAAATAATTGAATTAAAACAAAATATTTTGAAGGTTGTGATAAAATAATAACTAATAATTTAAATAACAAAGTTACAATTGTTGATGAAGTTGAGATATTTGAAGATCAAAAACTTCTTGAAAAATTATATCCAGAAGAAAGACCTTATTATTCAAAAGAATATCTAAAAAGAGTAAAAAAATGGTATTCAAATTTATCCAAAATAAAAACCCAAAGTATCTATATTGTTACTAGAAATGAATTTGAGTCTTTAAATAATATTAAAAACAATATTAAGCAAGTTTGATTTTGTGTTAGATCTTTATATAAGATTATTTTTCAAAAAATTTCTAAATTATAGAAAATACATAGGTGAATTAAAAATTGGAATGATTTAAATTTGGTATGTAAACAAATCAATTTAACTCTTTAAAAACATTTCTAACTTCCTCAACTATTGGGAGCCATGTTTTGCGAAACAAAACCGCTTGATTATCTAGAAGATCACGTATACTACTAGTGTACTGAACCTTCTGGATTTTTTTGTTGTAAACGAAAATCTTTTCAAAAATAAGTTTTAATAGTTTAGTTTTTCCTTCTGTTGTATCTGTATTTTTATAAAGAGTATATGGATCTTTCATAATTTTAAGAAGTTTATCGAAGTCAGTTTTTTGAATTTCTATGATTTTTCTCTTATTATTCATCTGTGTTTCAAGCTTCTTTTTATTATCTTCATATTTTCAATGCAATCTAGTATAAACATCATCGGAAATAGTTTTAGTTTCAATATATTTTTCTTCAAGTTTTTCCATTTGTAACTGTATATCCCGAATCTGTTTTCTTAAATTTGATTCTTCAAGACGATTCACCTTATTTTGATCCTCAAACATAGAACGAGCTTTTTCTGTTAGTTGGTCTAGGTAATCTGAATTTATTTTTATTTTTTTTATTTCTTCTTCAACCATTTTTTCTAATACTTCCACTTCGATATATTGACCTTTTATAAGATATTGATATTCTTTTGAATCAAGGTTTCACTCAGGTTGCTTTGTTTTTATTGGAAAGTAATATTCCTTTGTATAATCCTTAGCTTTTTTAAAAGTCCTTGTAGCAGAGTAAGGATTGCCTGTTTTTTGGCAATATATTAAACCCTTTAAAAGATAATGATAATATTTCTTCTGATGAAATGAATTTTGATCTCTTTCTTTACTTAATCGAGAAACTTTATCAAACAATTCTTGGCTAATTATAGGCGCATGTTTTCAATCATAGACTTTATTTTTGAAAAGAATTTTTCCTGTATAAAAAATATTATTTAAAATTTTGTTTACTGAACTTTTGGCGAAAAGCTTCCCATTTTTATTTGTAAAACCCTTTTGTTTGAGATATTTTGTAAGATCAGAATAAGAACAATTTCATTGGGCGTATTTATTATACATTTCTTGGACTATTTTTGATTCTTCTTCATTAACACGTATAACTCTTTCTGGTTTTTCATCTGATCCAATATTTACATTCATATAGCCAAATGGTGCTTGTCAAGGAAGCCATCAATCCAAAACTTTTCTTTCCATAGCAAAAGAAGTTTTTTTAGCAGTAATTTTTACTAGCAGTTCATTAAAAATAGAAATAATATTTTCAAGAAGATCAGCAACCATATCATCTTGATTTTGACCAATGTATTCTTGTTCAATACTAATAAATTTTACCGAATGTTTTTCTAAAAGCTTTTTAAAAAATAAATAATCGTAATGGTTACGGGAAATACGATCCATACTCAATGAAATAATCGCACTAATATTGATATCATTGAATTTCTGAAATTTTGATCATGTAATAGATGAAAGAAGTTCTATCATACCTGGTCTTTTGTCGATCGAAGTTCCACTAATTCATTCATCTCGAAAAATATGTTTTGGTTTAACAATATATCCAAGTTGTTTAGCCCTATCTAAACATCTTTGCTCTTGATCATGAAGACTAATTCTATTGTTTGCTTGTTCTTCTGTACTTACTCTACAATATATAGCAGCATAAACTTGGCTATTATCAGTATTGATAATTGTATTATTTGATTTCATAAAAAATAGTTAAATAAATAGTATACTTTCTAGATTTATCAGTAATTAATGCCAAAAGTACCCAATAAGTTTATTTATTTTTTCTAAAAAGAAAGTTTTTATTTAAAATTTCAAAGAAGAGGCCATTAAAAGCCTCTTCTTTTTACTAGAACTCATCAGTATAGAAAGTCGAATTAATCTCAATCAAGTTTTTCTCAAAAAGAACATCTAAGAAACACTTTATATATTCCTCTCGAAATATATCCCCATTAAGAAGGAATTGAGATTTACGAACCTTCTTACTGAAAGCTCTATTTTCTCTATTAGTCATAAAAACTAATAAAAATGGCTGCCTAGGATTAAAATCCTGGAAGCTACACCTTTTTTAAACCAAAAAAGCGTCACAAAAGGTTGGGATCTTTTTTCAAAGAAACCTTTACTATTTTATAGTTATTTAGAAAAATGAAAAAATTATTATATAGACATACTTTAATTTTACGTTCTTCTTAATTTCTTATTAACCAATTCGTGATTGTTTATTAAATTTGTAATATAAAATAATGCTTATGAGCTCTACTCTTTTGCCTAAAAAAATCAAGTAAAAGATATTTTTAAAACAAGCAGATATGATTGCTTGTTTTGAGTTTATATACCCAAACAAAATTGGTTTTCCGATTTTTCATTTTCAAAACCATTTGTTGGTGCTAGTTCGCCTCTGGCGAGCGTCGGACAACTGGGTTTTCTTGGGTATATATACAAATCTTTTTTTAAGATGTTTTTTAATAATTTAACTACAATAATTAAAAAATTCCTGTTACCAATACAATTCACATTATCAACATAATTATTCAAGCAATTAAATGAAGTAATTGTAAACTTTTAGTTCTTTTTTCTTCTGCCTTTTCTACATTCATTCAAAAATAAGTTCAAATTGTAATACCAATCATTGGCAGTATAAATATAACATTATAGAGTAGTAATAATAAAACTGCTTTTAAGTAAGTTTCATTATGTCAAAGCATACCTAAGATTACAATATAAGGTCAGCTTGTACAAGGTAGCAAAAATAAACTAACCAAAATTCATATAAAAAAGGCGCTAATTGGTCATGTAATTGATCTTACAAGTGATTTTAATTTTGGTCTCCAACTAAGAGGAACTTCCATTACGAAAAATTTACCATACCAAAAATAATCTTTGAGGTTAAAAATTCAAAGAAGAATTGCTATACATCATATAATTTTAATAAAGATAGTGGAAGTTTCTACACTTAAAATTATAGAATAAATACCAAGCCCCATTAAAAAATACGAAATAAAAATAGATAAAGAATATGCTAATCCTGATAATAAAGCTCTTTTTCTGTTTCATGAAGCAAGAATCGTAGTCATTAATATTAGTAATACAGCAAATTCACATGGATTTATAGCGTCTACCAAAGCGGCTCAAATTAAAAATGGTATAGTTAAAGAATCAGAAAAACCTTTTTTTACTTGCTCTTCTTTTTTTCATTCTTCTTTGGAAATATTACCTTTAAATTCGCTTAAATATGAGATAATCTGTTTATCTCAGATAAAACATTGTCATTTGGAATACAAAAAAGGTACTCATCTGTCCATCAAAGAAATATTTTCCTTATCACAAATCTTATTAAATTCATTTGCATTATTTTTGTTTTGATAAACTTCCTTTTGTTCTATATTTAAATTTAAATTATTGCTTTTAATATAATCTTCAACTTTTGCACAATGAGGACATCCATTTCAATAAAACAAAATCATATCACCACTTTGAGCAAATGCATTAAATGAGAATACAAACAAAAAGGTATTCAATAAAATGATTGAAAGAATAAATTTTTTCATAAATTTTGGTAATAAATTATAAATATTTAATTTTTACAATTCTTTTTGGAAAATAAATTTTTTGTCATACAAATAATCCAATTATAGTGCAAAATCAAATGCAATATAACAAAAATTATTATCAAAATTCATGACCAAACATGAATAAAATTCCAAACTTCTTTTGTAATTCACATAAACTCTTGAAATCTTCCTTGTCTTACACCACTAGGTAAAAAGAAAAAAATAATTAATCCTGTAATTGAGGTAATAAAAAAGAATATAAACATAAGAGTATCAATTACATAGTTTATTTTTGATTTATCCATATTATTTAATAATTTTAATTGCTAAACCTTTTACGATAGCTTCTCATAGCTTTTTATGAGCAGAAGCTAAAATCCTTTGCATAGTACTTTGAGAAGTATTCATCTTTTTGGCAGATTTTATTTGATCTAATCATTCTATATGTCTTAACCTCAAAGCTTCCCACTCTTCATGTGAAAGTTCTATTACTTTCAATGTACTAAGCGGGATACCTTGAGGTTTATAAAATGTCACTTTTGGGTCTAGAAGAACTCTTCTACATAATCTAGGTCGTACCATTATTTTTTGGAGTTAGATTCTTTTTTAAGTTTACGAACAGCATCTAATCTGCCTTCTAAAAATTTTTCTTGATCTTCCAAAGATGCTTGAACATTTCAAAATCCAACATCACAACATCTTAATCATCTTCATCTTCACATACCCATTCATCTTCCATAACCCAAAGTGTTTACTTGCTGGTTTCCAGAACAAGAACCAAAACCTCGTCCTGTCTTAGGACCTTGCCCAGCCGGACCTGTTCAATCTAAGTATGGCATAGTAATATTGTTAAGAAATAAAATTAATTGTGAATATATATTCATAACTATATTATTCTTTTTGTTATGAAAGTCAAGTTTTTTTTGGCTTTAAATTTTTTATCTAGTAATAATAGGATTAGATAAGTAAAAATTTTAATTAAATTATTTATTTTTTGTCTTATTACTTATACTTTTTTCTCTTTTAGAAAATGCAATTTTACCGTCTTTAATCTCATAATATTTAAAAAAAGCCTTTTTCTTTCATTTATTTAAATGTTTTTTTAATGTTTGCAATACCGATTTGCTTGCATGATTGTAATTTAAATATTTGTATATTACATCTAAAGAGTACGATAAATCATGAGAGATTGAATTTAGTAATCAATTTATTAGTAGAAATAAGTCTGTAATTTTCGTATCTGCAAATCCTTTTTGAAAAGTAAGTATTTCTTTATTAAAAAAAGCTGAATTATTAGAAAATTTAATATTATTGTTTGATCATTTTATTATTAAAATATCATTTCTTCATTGTTTTGCCTTTTCAAGCTTAGTAAAAATTAATATTGTTTCCTTTGAATAATTGTTTTTATGTTTTATCTCTATCTTTACCTTAGAGATTATTTCAATAATTTTATAAAACAGTTTTTTATTATGTTCTAGGCTTGACTTTGAGTAAATATTAAAAACATTTTTTAAGAGTTTATTAACTTCAATTATATATTCGATTCAATTTGAATCATTATTTACTTTTAAATTATTACTCGAAATATTTTCGTGAATATAATGCATAAATCCAATGAAAATTTTTAAAAATCAGGCTGGATAGTTAAGTTTTGTAATAATAGATAATCAATTTTCATTTTCTTTTTGATCGTTATTTTCGGGCAAAATTAATTTTGAATATAAAGCATCTAAAAATACTTTTTTATCAATTGGTGAATTTTTTTCATTCTTTGCATTTAATGCAATTCAGGTTGTATAATATAAAATATTTCCCATTTCTTTTCATGATACTTTTATATCTTTTAAAACCCAGTTTTTTAAAAAATTGTAATTTCTACTTCTTTCATGTTTTGAAAAATCTTTTAATTGATAACCAGTATTGTCTTCTGATTTAGATAAAAATAGACCCGAAGTAGTATTTTTTCAATCATCTTCATAAAATTTATTATTTTTATTTTTTTCTTGAAAATTAATTTTCAATCTATTTTTTATTAGCGTAATATTTTCTTTTGTATAAGCAGGGTCTTTATTTTGCAATACAGAATTATTAAAATATTTTTTTAATTTATCAATAAATTCTAAACTATCGATTTGATCTATTTTATTAATATTTATTTTAATCCTCTCATAATATTCCATTTTTCTTATTTTCTCTTTTTCTAGCTTTTCTTGAAATTTATTATATTTGATTTTTAAATCATTAATATTCCTTTCTTCATACTTAAGTTTAAATTTTTCTGTAATTACTTTTTTTGAAATAAGCTTATTATTTTTATCATCAAAACCAAATCTGCCTTTAAAATAAAAACTCATTATTTTAAAATCTTTCTTATTCTTAAAATCTATATATCCTAAAGTTCTATAAACTCTTGATAGGTCTTTTGCTTTCTCATCTCAGTTAAATTTTTTAATTAAAAAATTATTAATTTTTTTATGTAATTCAGGTGTAATAAAATTACATTCGTTATCGTAATCATAAAGAATATGAAATCATTTATAAG